>JAKACL010000199.1 GCA_021821425.1 Pseudomonadota bacterium | reverse complement strand
CCACGGCGCGCTGTGCGTCGCCTACAGCGGCCAGTGCTACATCAGCCACGCCCACACCGGCCGCAGCGCCAACCGCGGCGACTGCTCGCAGGCCTGCCGCCTGCCGTACCAGGTTACCGACATGGAGGGGCGCATTGTCGCGCACGACAAGCACGTGCTGTCGATGAAGGACAACAACCAGAGCGACAACCTCGAAGCGCTGATCGATGCCGGCATCCGCAGTTTCAAGATCGAAGGCCGCTACAAGGACATGGGCTACGTGAAGAACATCACCGCCCACTACCGCAAATTGCTCGACGAGATCATCGAACGCCATCCGGACTTCGTGCGCGCGTCCAGCGGCCGCACCACCTTCGCCTTCACGCCCGATCCAAACCAGAACTTCAACCGCGAATTCACTGATTATTTCGTCGGCGGCCGCCGTGACGACATCGGCGCGTTCGATTCGCCGAAGAACCCCGGTCTGCCGGTCGGCTACGTCAGCAAGGTCGGCGACAAATGGCTCGAACTGCAGACCGACTCGCCCGACATCGTGTTGAACAACGGCGACGGCCTCTGCTACTACACGCTGCAGAAGGACCTGGCCGGCCTGGCGATCAACCGTGCCGAGAAGCAGGGCGCGGGCGTCTGGCGGGTGTTCCCGAAAGACCCGATGACGAGCTTCAAGGACCTGCGCGCCGGCACGCTGGTGAACCGCAACCGCGACATGAACTGGACGCGGATGCTCGACAAGGCATCGAGCGAGCGCCGCATCGGCGTGTGGCTGCGGCTGGACGAAACCGACACGGGCTTTGCGCTGACGCTGACCGACGAGGACGGCAATACGGCGACGGCGGAGGCCGCGCACGCCAGAGAGCCGGCCAAGGATACCGTCAAGGCCGAGGCCACGCTGCGCGAGCACCTCGGCAAGCTCGGCACCACATCGTTTGCGGCCATGGGCATCGCGCTCGAGCTGACGCAGCCCTGGTTCGTCCCCGCCTCCTTCGTCAACGCGCTGCGCCGCGATGCCGTCGCCGCGCTGGAATCCGTGCGCGCCGCCGCCTACCAGCGTCCCCTGCGCGCGCAGCCGGTTGAGCCGCCGGCAATCTATCCCGAAGACACCCTGAGCTATCTCGCCAACGTCTACAACCACAAGGCGCGCGACTTCTACGCAAAGCACGGGGTCCAGGTCATCGCCGCCGCATACGAAAGCCACGAGGAAACCGGCGAGGTCTCGCTGATGATCACCAAGCACTGCGTGCGATTTTCCTTGAGCCTGTGCCCCAAGCAGGCCAAGGGCGTCGTGGGCGTCTCGGGTACCGTGCGCGCCGCGCCGTTGACGCTGATCAACGGCAGCGAAAAGCTGACGCTGAGATTCGACTGCAAGGCGTGCGAGATGCACGTGGTGGGGAAACTGAAACCGGCGGTCGCCAAAGCGAGCGCGCCGCTCAATTTCTACAAGGCACGGCCCGTCGCCTGATTGCATGCAGCGTTTGGATTGGCCAACTGTTTGAATGAATCAAGCGGCATCGCGCCTGAAGGCCGCAAAGGCTGGTCTGGAAGTGCGATAGGGAGGGGTTTTCACACAGCCTCGCCGATAAGCGGCCGGCTCTGCCAGGCCAAACCCAAACGTCCCTATATATATTTTCACTACAGACCTTCAGTGAGTTTCTGCATGAATCCGGTGTGATGCGCTTCGGCTGTTTGGAACGCTGCGATCAGCTTCTCGGCATCCGCGGTCAGCCGACTGCCGGCAGGGCCGCTTTCCACCAGCGGCGACTGCCACGCAGTGTTCATCGCATCGACCGCGTCCCACGCGGCTTTGTAGCTCATCTTCATCGCCTTGGCGGCTTTCGAGATGGAGCCGGTTTCGCGGATGCGCTGCAGCAGCTCGACGCGGCCGCGGCCTAGAAAATTCCTGCCGTCGAGCGTCAGCCAGAAGCGGCCATCGGCCTTGAGTTGCGCTGCATTGTGCGGTTGGACCATGCGGGGAGTGTAGCAAAAGCCCATTGCCGTTTAGTCGCGACCGGTTGAAAATCAGGCTTTTCCACTCCGGATGACCGACATGAAAAAATTCATTGCCGCATGCGCGCTACTCTGCCTGCCCGTTGCAGCTCAGGCCGGTGAGAACTATGCCGTTACCTTCAAGTCCCAGGGCGCCTACCAGGACGTGCGCGACAATCTGCAGATGGCGATCGAGGGCAAGGGTCTGAAGATCACCAATACCAACCACATCGCCGACATGCTGGACCGGACAGGCAAGGACCTCGGCCGAACCAAAGTGGTATATGAGCACGCCGAACAATTCGAATTCTGCAGCGCCACCGTGTCGCGCAGTATGATGGAGGCCGATCCGCATTCGATCGTCATGTGCCCATACAGCATCGTGGTCTACAAGGTGCCGCGTGACAAGAACGTCTACCTGTCCTATCGCAAGCCGGCCGCCACCCATAATCCCGCGCTGAAAAAATCGCTGGCCGAGATGGAGAAACTACTCGGCGACATCATCAAGGACGCGATGTAATTTTTTGCATCGTCGATGCACCGGGTGGCACGCAGTCCCTTCCACAGGGGCTGTTTCATACTTCCGGCGGACGCGCCTGGGCAGACTGCTGCGCACATCGCGCGGGCCTCGGCTAGAATCTCCGCATGACTTCCGCCGCCTGCAACCCGCCATGACCGCCTTTCTAGCCATCGGCGTGGGCGCTGCGATCGGCGCCTGGCTGCGCTGGGGACTGGGGCTCTGGCTCAATCCGCTGTTTCCCTCGCTGCCGCTCGGCACGCTGGCCGCCAATCTGGTCGGCGGCTATTTCGTCGGCCTCGTCATCGCCTGGTTTGCCGAGCATCCGGGGGTGCCGCCGGAAGCGCGGCTATTTCTGATCACCGGCCTGCTCGGCGGGTTGACGACTTTTTCCACCTTCTCGGCCGAAGTCGTCACTGCGCTGATGCGCGGGCTGTGGCTGTCCGGCGGCCTGATTGCCGCCGCGCACATGACGGGTTCGTTTCTCGCCACCGGCCTGGGTTTTTATTCGATAAGGCTTTTCAAATGAACGCGATCTGCCTGCAGGTGTTTGTGTCCGAAGCCAGCCGCCATCACGGCAAGCTGACCTACGAATGGCTGCTCGATGCCGCGCAGACGCTTGGCGTCGGCGGGGGCTCGGCGTTTCGTGCGGTCGCCGGCTTCGGCCGTCACGGACGGCATGACGCGGGCTTCTTCGAACTGGCGGGCGAGCTGCCGGTGGTGGTGGAGTTTTTCGTGGAGGCGGAGATGGCCGACCGGCTGCTTCAGGTCATTGCCGAAGCCGGCCTGAAACTGGTCTACGCGAAACTGCCGGCGGAAATCGGCGTTACGGCCCGATAAACATGTTCGAGCAGCTGATCCTGTTCGCCGCCGCGCTGGCGGCGAATTTTTTTTCGGCCTTGTCGGGCGGCGGCGCCGGACTGATCCAGCTGCCCATCCTGATTTTTCTCGGGTTGCCGTTCGCGGTGGCGCTCGCCACCCACAAGGTCGCCAGCGTCGCGCTCGGGCTGGGCGCCACGCTCAGGCATCTGAAGGAATCGCATCTCGAGCGCCGCTTCTCGCTGATCATCCTGGGCGCCGGCCTGCCCGGCGTGGTGCTGGGTGCGGTGACCATCCTCCAGATTCCCGAGCGTGTCGCCACGCTGGCGCTCGGCGTGCTGACGCTGGGCCTCGGGCTGTATTCGGTGTTCAAGCCCAGGCTCGGCATGGAGCATGCGCCGCTCAACCGGCAGGGTTGGGGATTGGCCTGCGGCATGGCGGGGCTGTTCGCGGTCGGCTTTCTCAACGGCTCGATCGCCAGCGGCACGGGCCTCTTTCTGACGCTGTGGCTGATCCGCTGGTTCGGTCTCGACTACACCCGCGCGGTGGCCTACACGCTGATCCTGTGCGGTCTGGTGTGGAACGGTACCGGTGCGCTGGTGCTGGGCGTGATCGGCACGGTGGCGTGGGACTGGATGCCGGCGCTCTTGGCCGGCTCGATCATCGGCGGCTACCTGGGCAGCCACCTGGCGATCAGGAAGGGCAATCTGTGGGTCAAGCGGGCGTTTGAAATCGTGACGATCCTGATCGGCATCAAGCTGATCGCGGGTTGAGGCGATTCAGTATTCGTCGGCGTGGATGCAGTTGCGACCGGTGCGCTTGGCCATATAGAGCGCCTCGTCGGCGGCCTTGATCAGCGAATCGCTGTTTTGATAGAGCGGGTAGGTGGCGATGCCGCCGCTGGCGGTGGCGGAAAAGTGGCCATCGCGATGCGGATGGCGAATTTGTGAAAAATCCTGGCGAATGCGATCCATGATGACGAAGGCCTGTTCGGCATCGGTATGCGGCAGGGCGATCAGGAATTCCTCGCCGCCGTAGCGGCAGATCACATCCTGTTTTCGCAGCCGTTGCTTGAGCAGCCACGACAGGCTGCGGATGACCTGGTCGCCCACCGGGTGGCCGTAGCTGTCGTTCACCTGCTTGAAGTGGTCGATGTCCATCATCACCACCGACAGAAAACCGCCTTCGTCCACCACATTGGAAAGCAGCATGTCCAGCGTGTTCTTGCCGCTGGAATGGTTGAGCAGCCCGGTCAGGCTGTCGTTGTACATGGTGCGGCGCAGGGCCCGGTAGCGCTCGATCTTGCTCTTGACGATCGCGTTGAGGAACACCGGGTTGAAAGGCTTGGTCAGGAAATGGTCGCCGCCCAGCCGCATCGCATCCACCTGCAGCGCCACGTTGGTCTCGCCGGACAGGTAGACGATCGGCGTGCTGAGGAATTCGTCGTGCTGGCGGATGATGCGCGCGGCCTCCACGCCGGTGCAGTTCGGCATGTACATGTCCATCAGGATCAGGTCGGGGTTGAAATGCTTGAGCGCATTCAGGGTCTGGCGCGGGTCGTTGACGATTTCGGAAACGATCTGGTTTTCCTGCAGAGTGCGGTGGATCAGATGGCTGGCCGTCTTTGAGTCCTCCACGATCAGCACGCGGAAGGCTTCCTGCTCGTGACGCTCATTCAGTTCCAGGATGTGCTCGACGATGGCATGCGTCGGCATGCCTTCGAGCAGGCAGCTGTCGCATCCGCCGCGCAGCGCCTGCTGCAACCGCTCGAAGTCTGAGGGCATGCACAGGCTGATCAATTGCCCCATCGCAAAGCGCTGGCGCAGCGCCTGGATGCGGCCGCACCATTCGGCTTCGGGCAGGCTGCGCAGATCGAGCAGCAGCAGGGGGGCAACCCCCGCGGTGTCCGGCAGGGTTTCGCCCCAGGTGGCAAACGACGCCTGCATGCCGAAATAGCCGAGCTGCGCCTGCAGGTCGGCCCAGGCCGCGGGGTCATGCCCGATCAGCCAGGCCTGCCCAGGC
>JAKACL010000198.1 GCA_021821425.1 Pseudomonadota bacterium | reverse complement strand
GGTTCTGGAGCGGGGGTCGAGTTGCAGCGTGAAGCGCTTGACAGTCGACAGCGTGGGATTGCGCACGGCCAGCACCACGGTGAGGTGGCGGTCGCTGGTATTTTCGATGACCGCGACCATGCCCATGCCCAGCAGCGACGAACGAAACTCCACCACTACCGGCAGCGCAGGCCTGGCCGTCGCCATGGCCTCGAAATCCGTTTCCTTGTACGCCAGCTGCGCCTTCAGCTGTTCGATTTCGCGCAGGCTCTCGGTCAGCTGGTTGCGCGTCTCGATCAGATAGCGCTCGGCCTGCAGGCGAACGTCGATCTCCTTGGACAGCCGTCGCTTCATGTCGCCCAGGTCGACATTGAGCATGAATGCATACAGCGCCAAGGCGCATACCACGACGGCCAGGACGACACTGACACCGATGGAAACAATCAGTGCGCGTCGTCGCTTCGGCAATGCGGAAGAAGCCGCGGTCATGGCGCTTTCCATGCTCATCCCCTATTTATCCCGTGTTGCGCATCCCGGCAGCGATGGCGTTGATCGAGCGCTTGAGCGGGGTCAGCCAGGTGTCCTGCTCGGACGCCCACACGCTGTCCGTGCGGTAGCGTTTCAGCATCAGCACCTGAATGTGGTTGATCGGATCGATGTAGGGGCGCCGGCGCGAAATCGACAGGGCGAGCGCCTCGTTGTCGCCCAGCAGGGTCTCGATCTGCACCACCTGCCTGACGCCGGCCACGGTGAGCGCAAACTCGTCCGCGATCGCGCGATAGATCGTCTGCGTGTTGGGGTGATCGCACAGCCGCGCATATTCCTCGGCGATTTCCATGTCGGCCTTGGTCAGCGCCATCTGCACGTTGGACAACAGGCCGCGGAAGAACGGCCAATCGCGACACATCGCCCGCAAATGCGCCAGGCCGTCCGGTTGGGTGTCGATAAAATTTTTCAGCGCGCTGCCGATGCCATACCAGGCTGGCAGCGTGTGGCGCGACTGTGCCCAGCCGAACACCCAGGGAATCGCGCGGATCGAGCCCAGCGAACGGTCGGCCTTCTTGCGGTGCGACGGCCGGCTGCCGATGTTGAGCAGACCGATCTCGGTGACCGGTGTGCTCTCGTAGAAATAATCAATGAAACCGGGCGCGCCGATCAGCGCGCGGTAGGCTGTTTCGCCTGCTGCGGCGATGTCGCGCATCCAGTCGAGATACGCCTGCGGGTAGTTGACCCCGCAGTTCGCCAGTGCGGTGGCGCTGGCTTTGAGCAGGCCGGTGGCGCCCATGCCGATTTCATAGTTGGCGGTTTCGGGGTTGCTGTATTTGTAGTACAGCATCTCGCCCTGCTCGGTGAACTTGATTTCGCCGTTCACGGTGCCGGGCGGCTGCGACAGGATCGCCTCGTGGGTGGGGCCGCCGCCGCGCCCGACGGTGCCGCCGCGGCCATGGAACAGGCGGCATTCGACGCCATGTTTTTGGGTCAGCGCAATGATGGAAAGCTGGGCCTGATATAGGTTCCAGTTCGACGCCAGGATGCCGCCGTCCTTGCACGAATCGGAATAGCCGAGCATGACTTCCTGGCGATTGCCGTCGGCGGCCACCAGCGCACGGTAGACCTTGTTCGACAGCAGCTGGTCGAGGATCGCCTGGCTGCGCTGCAGGTCGTCCACCGTCTCGAACAGCGGCGCCACCTGGATGCGGCAGAACCAGTCGCGCCCGTTATGACCGCACAGGCCGACCAGACGCGCCAGCAGCATGACTTCCATCACGTGCGAGGCGCTGTGCGTCATCGAAATCACATAGGCGCCGAAGACTTCGTCGCCGACCTCGGCCTGCAGCTTGGCCATGCGGCGGAACACCGCGATCGCCTCGCGCGCCTCGTCGTCCAGCCGGGTGTCGTCGACGCCGATGGCGTCGATGTGGCCGATCCAGCCGGCAAGCCGCTGCAGGCGGTCGGGCTCGCTGGCGGCCGGGTAGTCGAAGTCGGGGTCGATCTGCTCCAGCAGCGCCGTCACCGTGCGCGTATGCACTGTCGATTCCTGACGGATATCGAGCTGCAGCAGATGGAAGCCGAAGCTTTCGACCAGGCGGATCAGCGCCTGCAGGTCCTGCCGGGCGACGATGCGGTCGCCATGGCTGATCAGCGAATCGCGCAGCAGATAGAGGTCGCCGAGAAATTCGGTGGCGTTCACATAGGCCAGATAGGGCACGAAGCTCGGCACGTCGGCCAGGCACTGGTGGACATAGGACAGGTTCGCATCCAGCCGCGCCAGCATCACTGCCGCCATGCGCCGGTACGGCTCGCGGCTGTAAATCTGCACCGCGGTGCCGCGGAACACCTGCTCGCCGAATTCGTCCTCGTATTGGCCCAGGCGCTCAAGAAAGGCTGGCGAGGGCGTACACCAGCCGCTGCTATGGGTGAGGGTGCGGCGCAGTTCCAGCACGCGCGAGCGGTATTCGTCGAGCGCCGCCTGCATCTGCGTATGCACGGTCCACTCGGTGACGTCCGCCGTCACGAAGGGGTTGCCGTCGCGGTCGCCGCCAATCCATGAGCCAAATCGGATGAAGCTCGGCACCTCGATCACGCCGACGCCTTCCGCGTTCGCGCCGTAATGCTTGCGGATCGCACGCTCGAAATACTGATAGGCCTTGGGCACCGCCTCGAACAGGCTTTCGCGCACGTAATAGAGGCCATTGCGCACTTCGTCGCGCACTTCCAGCTTGGCGCTGCGCAACTCGTCGGTGCGCCACATCACCTGGATTTCTGCGGCCAGCTCCGCTGCGAGTTCGCGCTGGTCGCTCACCCCGAGGGTCGGGCTGTAGAGCTGGTCGCAAATCAGGAAAATCCGGCGCATGCCTTCCATCACCGCGCGACGCCGCGCTTCGGTCGGGTGCGCGGTGAACACCGGCGCGTAATGCAGTCGATTGAGCATGTCCTGGAGGGTGCCCTGCGACACGCCCTGCGCCTTGAGCTCGCCCAGGGTGCGGTCGAACGAGCCTTCCCACAACGGCATGCCGTGCGACAGCATGCGGCGGCGGTTGCGGTGGGCAAAGCTTTCCTCCGCCACGTTGACCAGCATGAAATAACTGGAGAACGCCCGCACCACCAGCTCCACCTTGTCGGCCGGCATGGCGTCGATTATCGCCATCAGCTCGGTGCGGCGCTGCTGGTCTTCCTGCTGCTGCAGGTCGGCAAAGCCGCGCCGCAGGGTTTCCACCGCCTCGAACACGTCCTCGCCGGCAAACTGCAGCAGCACCTGCCCCAGGAGGGTGCCCAGCAGCTTGACCTGCGCGCGCAGGTGATCGTCGGTCAGAAGATGGGTTTCGGGTGCATTCATGGCAAAAAAGGCCGCCCGGGCAGCAGTTATTTATCAAGGCGGCAAAGCAGGCTATTTTCGCATAGACGGCCTTGATCGCCCAACCTACCCGCACGCGCGCCGCAGGGACTGGGCAGCGCGGTTTAACCGACCATGCGCCGCGCGTTGCGGAACAGCCGCAGCCACGGCGCCGCCCCCGTCATGCCGTCCGGTCGCCATGACAGCTGGGCAGCGCGAAACACGCGTTCCGGGTGCGGCATCAGGATGCTGAAGCGGCCATCCGCCGTGGTAAAGCCGGTCAGCCCGCCGGGCGAGCCATTCGGGTTGGCCGGATAGGCCTCGGCCGGCGCCCCGCGGGAATCGAGGTAGCGCAAGGTGGCCAGCGCCTGCCCCGCGTGCGCCGGTTCGCGGAATTCCACCCGGCCCTCGCCGTGCGACACCACGACCGGCATCATTGAACCGGCCATCCCGGCAAAGAACAGCGACGGCGAATCGAGCACCTCGACCTGGGCAAAACGCGCTTCGAACTGCTCCGACAGGTTGCGTTCGAAGCGCGGCCAGGCCGCGGCACCCGGGATCAGATCGTGCAGCTGGCTCATCATCTGGCAGCCGTTGCACACGCCCAGCGCGAACGTATCGGCACGCTGGAAGAAGGCGGAAAACGCATCCCGCGCGCGCGGGTTGAACAGGATGGACTTGGCCCAGCCCCCGCCCGCGCCCAGCACGTCGCCATAGCTGAAGCCGCCGCACGCGGCGAGTCCGGCGAAGTCGGCCAGAGTGACCCGGCCCGTCAGGATGTCGCTCATGTGCACGTCGACCGCCGCGAATCCCGCCGCGTCGAATGCGGCGGCCATCTCGACCTGGCCGTTGACGCCCTGTTCGCGCAGCACCGCGACGCGCGGGCGCTTGCCGGTCGCGATGAAGGGCGCGGCGATGTCGTCGTTGGCATCGAAGCCGAGCGCATAGCGCAGGCCGGGGTCGCCGGCATCGGCTTGGGTCGCGTATTCCTGTTCGGCGCACGCCGGGTTGTCGCGCAGCTTCGCCATCTCGTAGCTGGTGCGCGCCCACGCGCTTTGCAGCTCGCTGCGCGCCTCATCGAGGATCAGCCGCTCGCGGCGCAGCACGCGCACGCGATCGTTCTCCAGCGGCTGGCCGACGATGAAGAACTCGCCGCGCAGGCCGGCGTCGAAGAAGGCCTGCATCACCGCCTGGGTGTCGCTGCGGCGGACCTGCAGCAGCGCGCCGGCTTCCTCGCTGAACAGCACGTTGAAGATGCGCTCCGAATAGCCGCGCGGATCCTGCATGTCGGGCTCGGGCAGGCCTTCGTCCTCGACATCGAGGCGGATTTTCTCCGAGCACAGTTCGTCCACGTCGATCTCCACGCCGCAGTGGCCGGCGAAGGCCATTTCACACAGGGTCGCGAACAGGCCGCCGTCGGAGCGGTCGTGATAGGCCAGGAGCTTGCCCGCCGCATTGAGCGCCTGCACGGTGTCGAAAAAGGCCTTGAGCACGTCGGCGACCGGCGCGTCCGGACAGCGGTCGCCGACCTGCTTGAAGGCTTGGGCGAAACTCGATGCGCCGAGGCGGTTCTTGCCGCGCCCGAGATCGATCAGGATGAGGTCGGTGTCGCCGGCATCGGTGCGCAGCTGCGGCGTCAGATGCTGCGTCGCGTCGGGGGTGGTGGCGAATGCGGAGATCACCAGCGAGATCGGCGACGTTACCGATTTATTTTCGTCCCCTTCCTGCCACACGGTCTTCATGCTCATCGAATCCTTGCCGACCGGGATCGAGATACCCAGCGCCTGGCAGTAATTCGAAACCGCGGCGACGGTATCGAACAGCGCGGCGTCCTCGCCGGGATGGCCGGCTGGCGCCATCCAGTTGGCCGACAGCTTGACCTGGCCCAGGCCGTTCACGCGCGCAGCGGCGAGATTGGTGATCGCCTCGACGATCGCCATGCGTCCCGATGCCGGCGCATCGATCAGCGCCAGCGGCGCCTTCTCGCCGATGGAAAACGCCTCGCCCTCTGTGGTCCGGTAGCCGGCCAGCGTGATCGCGCAATCGGCCACGGGGATCTGCCACGGCCCCACGCACTGGTCGCGCGCGGTCATGCCGCCCACGCTGCGGTCGCCGATGGAGATGAGGAACATCTTCGAGGCCACGCCGGGCAG
>JAKACL010000007.1 GCA_021821425.1 Pseudomonadota bacterium | reverse complement strand
AAAAACAAGCAATTGCCGGCCGACAGCGCAGGTGATTTTTGATTTTTCCGCCCGCAACACCGGTGCAGACGCCTTCCCGCAGAAGGCTTGCCCATACGCCCGGGCATCCCGTCGATGCCCGGCCCGTCCGAATGCTGCCCGCAGCGTCCGGGCGTCCATCCAACGAGCATGCCGATGGCGTGCCCCGATATTGGAGACAACATGTTCGACATGACCGAAGGTTTAAATCCGAACCTGCCTGCCCCTGCGCCGCACGGGCATCAACCGCTGACCTGTGCAGCCGTGCTGGGCGCCGGCGCCTGGGGCACGGCACTCGCCAGCGCGCTGCAGCGCGCTGGCGTACCCACCTGGTTGTGGGCCCGCCGTCAGGCGGTCGCGGAAGCGATCCACAGCCGCAACCACCATCCGCACTGTCTGTCGGGGATCGCGCTGCCGTCAGGACTCGGCGCCACCACAGACATGGCGCACGCCGTGCACGGCGCGCAACTGGTCATCCTCGCCCTGCCCTCGGCCGCCACCCGGGACATCGCCCGCCAGATCGCGCCGCTGCTGAAACCGGGCACGATGGTGCTCACCGCCAGCAAGGGCATCGAGCAGGGCAGCGGTGCGCTGATGACGCAGGTGCTGGACGCGGAACTGGGCAAGGCCGTGCTGACCGGATCGATTGGCGGCCCCAGCTTCGCCGATGAAGTGGCAGGTGGAAAATCCACGCTGCTGACGCTGGCGCTACCGGCGCTGGAACGCTTCCACCCGCGTTACAAGGACGCGCGCAGGGTGGCCGATGGCCTGGTGCAGCAGCTCGCACTGGCCCGCATTTCGCTGGAACTGACCCGGGATGTGGTGGGCGCCCAGGTGGGCGGCGCGCTGAAGAACATGATCGCCATCGCCTGCGGCATGGCCACCGCGCAAGGCCTGGGCGAAAACGCGCGCGCCGGTATCATCACGCGCGGTCTCGACGACATGCGACGTCTCACGCTGGCCATGGGTGGCCGCATCGAAACCCTGTTCGGCAGCAGCGGGATCGGCGACCTGTTCCTGACCGCAGCCTCCGAACAGTCGCGCAACACGCGGCTCGGCATGCGGCTCGGCCATCCCGGCGGCGGGGCTGTTGCCGAGGACGGCGCGTTGAGCGAGGGCGCCGTCAGCGTGCTGTCGGTGCATATCCTGGAACGCAAATATGGCCTGCGTCTGAACGTGGCCGCCGCCGTGCGCGACGTGCTGGCGCAGCGCCTGTCAGCCGGACAGGCCCTGCAGCAACTGCTGCACGACAACGCCCCGGCGGTGCTGCCGCCGGTGGCGCGTCCGCCGCGTCCGAACACGGTGCGGCCGCCCATCGGACGTGACAGTGAAACGCGTCCGGCCGTGCAGCCCTGGGGCTTGAGTTATGCATAAGGCCGATAGCGGCACGCCGCAGACCATCCTCGCCACCGATCTCGACGGCACCTTTCTCGGCGGCAGCAGCACAGAACGCGCGACGCTGTACGACTGGATCGCACAGCGCCGCGACGAGATCGTGCTGATCTTCGTCAGCGGGCGCGGGCTCGACTTCATGCGCGGTCTGGCGAAGGAGTTGCCGGTGCAGCCCGACCATCTGGTCGGCGACGTCGGCACCAGCGTCGCCTGCGGGCCGTGGTATGCCCCGCTGCCGCATCTGGAACAGTGGTTGGACACCTGCTGGCCGGCCGATGCGCACGCACGCATCGACCAGTTGATGCAGCAGCATCCGGGGCTGCGCGAACAACCGGGCGTCAGCGGGCGCCGCCGCTCGTATTACTACGAGGACCCCGGGCACGCCGATGCCGCGCAGCGCGACGTGCAGCAGCTGGGATTCGACGCCCTGATCTCGGACAGCCTCTACTTCGACGTGCTGCCGCGCGGCGTGCAGAAAGGCCCCACCCTGCTGCGCACCTTGCAGGCGCTGAACCTGCCTGCGCACCGCACGCTGGTTGCCGGCGACACGCTCAACGACCTGTCGATGTTCGACACCGGCCTGGCCGGCGTGGCCGTGGGCAACCGCGAGGCCGCGCTCGATGCCGCCATCCAGCACCACGACAACGTGTACCGCAGCCCGCATCCGGGCGCGGCCGGCGTGCTCGACGCACTGCAACGCTTTCACCGAACGGAGGACTCCCATGGCTTCATCGCTGGTCATCGTCTATCACCGGCAGCCCTATGAGGAACACGTCGTAGACGGCAAAACCGTTCTCAGGGAAAACGCCAGCCCCAACGGCATCGTCCCCGCGCTGAAGGGCTTCATCGGACAGACCGAGCGCGCCAGCTGGGTCGCCTGGAAAAAAGCCGCCGCCGGCAAGCCGCTCAAATTCGAACGCCGCATCACCGTGGAAGACAGCTACGGCAGCTACGACGTGGTGCGGTTGCCGCTCACCAGCGAGCAGATCGGCCAGTTCTATCACGTCACTTCGAAAGAGGCGTTGTGGCCCATTATCAACAGCTTTCCATCGCTGTATTCCACCGAGAACTGCGACTGGACCACCTTCCGCGAGGTCAACCGCCTGTTCGCCGAAGCGGCCTGCGAAGAAGCCGCGCCCGGCGCCGTAGTCTGGGTGCATGACTACAACCTGTGGCTGGTGCCGCGCTTCGTGCGCGAAATGCGGCCCGACGTGCGCATCGCCTTTTTTCACCACACACCGTTTCCGCCGGCGGACGTGTTCAACATCTTTCCGTGGCGCGACGAAATCATCGACAGCCTCTTGGCCTGCGACGTGGTCGGCTTCCACATCCCGCGCTATGCGCGCAATTTCGTCGCCACCGTGCAGTCGTTGCGCCCGGTCGACGACGTGGTTGAGCGCGAGGTGCCCGACGAATTGCGTGCCACCGGCACTGCGCTGTCCGAGCCGCTGACGCCGGTGTCGATGACATGCAAGGGGCGCACGATCCAGATCGACGCCTTCCCCATCGGCACCCACGCCGGGATGATCCACAGCACCGTGCAACAGCCCGACAAGACGGCGCAGGTCGCGCAGATCCGGCGCGACATCCCGCAGGAAAAAATCATCGTCTCGGTCGGCCGCGTCGACTACGCCAAGGGCACGCGCGAAATGCTGCTGGCCTACGAGCGCCTGCTGCAGCGCCGTCCCGAGCTGCACGGCAAGGTGAAATTGCTGGTGACCGCGGTGGCGGCGGCCGACGGCATGCGCGCCTACAAAAAGGCGCAGCAGTACATCGAGCAGCTGGTGGGGCGCATCAACGGCCACATCGGCACCCTGGCGTGGCAGCCCATTCTGCTGTCGACCACGCCGATGCCGTTTGCCGACACGCTGTGCTACTTCCGCGCCGCCGACATCTGCTGGATCACCCCGCTGCGCGACGGCCTGAATCTGGTCGCCAAGGAATTCATCGCCGCCCACGTCAACGAAAGCGGCGTGCTGGTGCTGTCGGAATTCGCCGGCGCCGCGGTCGAGTTGCAGGATGCGGTGCTGGTCAATCCCTATAGTCTGGTGCAGATGGACGCGGCGATTGACCGCGCGCTCGACATGCCGAGCGACGAACAGCGCGCGCGCATGCAGCGCATGGATACGCTGATCGACCGCTACGACATCAGCCACTGGACCCGCCACGTGCTGGAGATCTTTGCCCGGCTGCGCGCGCAACCCGCCGAAAACCGACAGGCGGCCTGACGCCTGCGCCGCACGCCCTTTCATCTTTCCGATCCACCGCCTTGCCCACGCCCGCCGGATGACCCGGCGGGCCGGCACCGGCATGACTCCGAGGTTCCCCTTATGACTCTGCGCAACCAGGCCCAGCTGATCACCTATCCCGACCGAATGGGCACCAACCTGGCCGATCTGTACGCCATCATCGACCGGCATTTTTCCAGGGCCATCGGCGGTGTCCACATCCTGCCGCCGTATCCGTCGAATGCCGACGGCGGGTTTTCGCCGTTGACCCACAAGGAAATCGACCCCAAATACGGCACCTGGGCCGACGTCGAGAAAATCTCGGCGCGTTTCGACCTCTGCCTCGACCTGACGCTCAACCACATCTCCGACGAATCCGTGGAGTTCAAGGACTTCGTCGCCCGCGGCTACGATTCCGAATACGCCGACCTCTTCGTGCACGTCGACCAGCTCGGCCCGATCTCGGCCGACGATCTGGCGCGCATCCACATCCGCAAGGAAAAGGAACCCTTCCGCGAAGTGGTCTTCGCCGACGGCAGTCGCGGCCGGGTCTGGTGCACCTTTACCGAACACCAGATCGACCTCAACTTCAGTTCGCCCAAGACCTATGCGCTGATGGAGGACACCATCAAGTTCCTCACCGCGCGCGGGGTCAAGCTGTTCCGCCTCGATGCGTTCGGCTACACGACGAAGAAAATCGGCACCAGCTGCTTCCTGGTCGAGCCGGACGTCTACGACATCCTCAAGTGGATCGACGGCGTCGCCCGGGAAAATGGCGCCGACACCCTGCCCGAGGTGCACGACCACGCCAGCTTCCAGTACGCTATCGCGCTGCACGGCATGCATCCCTACGGCTTCGCGCTGGCGCCGCTGCTGCTGTATTCGCTGCTCGACGCCAACAGCACCTACCTCAAGCAGTGGCTGCGCATGTGTCCGCGCAACCAGCTCACCGTGCTCGACACCCACGACGGCATCTGCATCCCCGACGTCGAAGGCGTGCTGCCCAAAGACAAGATCCAGGCGGTGATCGACAATGTCAGCCAGCGCTCGGCCGACCCCATCCTGCGCCGCTCCGCCGCCAACGTGCACAGCGTCGGCGCGATCTACCAGCTCACCTGCACCTATTACGATGCGCTGAAACGCAACGACGACGCCTACATCGCCGCGCGTGCGATCCAGTTTTTTGCACCCGGCATCCCGCAGGTCTACTACGTCGGCCTGCTCGCCGGCTGCAACGACCTCGAGCTGATGGAAGAAACCGGCGAACTGCGCGACATCAACCGCCACGCCTACAGCATGGACGAAGTCGCCCAGGCCGTGAAAAACCCCGTGGTGCGGCGCCTGCTCAAGCTGATGGAATTCCGCAGCAGCTACCCTGCGTTCGACGGCGTGTTCCACCTGATGTATTCCAACGAAAGCAGCGTCGCCATGTGCTGGCGCCATGGCGAGTTGCGCTGCGAGCTCTTCGTCGACCTCAACTTCAAGAAGGCGACGCTCAGCTACGTGGACGAGAAATCGAAACGCTGGCTCAGCATGCGCTGCTAGGCCGCAGACGGCAGAGGACACACCACTTTGAGCATCCTCCCCCGCATAATCCGGGTTTCGAATTGCTGCCGGTTTATTCCATGCGCCACCTGTCCCTGATTCTGCTTGCCACGCTGCTGACTGCCTGCGCGGCGCCCGCTCCCGCACCCAAGCCCCCTGTCCCGGGGCCCGTTGCGGTGCAAAAACCGCCGCTCAAGATCGCGCTGGTGCTGGGGGGCGGCGCGGCGCGCGGCTTTGCCCATATCGGCGTGATCAAGTCGCTGGAAGCGCAGGGCATCGTGCCCGACATCGTCGTTGGCACCAGTGCGGGCTCGGTGGTGGGGGCGCTCTATGCCTCGGGCATGAGCGGCTTCGAATTGCAGAATCTGGCGCTGCAGATGAAGGAGGACCTGCTGGCGGACTGGACCCTGCCCAATCGCGGGGTGCTGAAAGGCGCGGCGCTGCAGGACTTCATCAACCAGCACGTGAAGAACCAGCCGATCCAGAAGTTTCCCAAGCCGCTGGGCGTGGTGGCCACCGACCTGCAAAGCGGCGAGCGCGTGCTCTTTCGCGGCGGCAACGCCGGCATGGCGGTGCGCGCGTCGAGCGCGGTGCCGGGCGTATTCCAGCCGGTCGAGATCAACGGCCGCGATTTCGTGGACGGCGGGCTCACCTCGCCGGTGCCGGCGCAGGCCGCGCGCAGCATGGGGGCGGATTTCGTCATCGCGGTGGACATTTCCAACGTCAGCCGCCGCGAGCGGCTAAGCGGCACGCTCGACGTGCTGCTGCAGACCTTTGCCATCATGGGCCATACCCTGAGCGGCCATGAGCTGAAGGATGCCGACGTCGTCGTCCGTCCGCAGACGGCCGCGGTCAGCAGCACCGATTTCAAAGGCCGCCACCTCGCCATCCTGGAAGGCGAAAAAGCCGCCGCCGCCATCATGCCGGAGCTGAAGGCCCGGTTGGCCCGGGCGCGGGCGCGTTGAACGCGGGGGCAAGCGCGCTTAGCCTTCAGGCCTGCCACACCCCATAGCCCGCTTCGCGGAAATCGATCGCCAGCTCCACCTCCAGCGCGCAGGCGTCGTCATACGAGGTCGGGTTGTACAACTCGTAGAGTTCGGGCAGCAGGCGCAGGCCGAAGGCCTGGACGTAGCGGTTGGACTGGATGCCGGCCTTGTGCTTGTCGAAGCGCACGTCGGGATCCAGTCCCGTCATCCCGACATACAGGCATGGTTTGCCCGCGATGTAGTTGGGGTTGGCTTTTTTGAAGCGGGCTTCGTACAGAACGTCTTTCGACAGTTCGATCACATAGACGTGGTGGTGGTCGCGGCGTCCCATCGGTCCATTCAGGCAAGCATGACGTGTCGGCACAGCTTACTGCGCCGACCGCAGCCAGCAAAGCCGCGCTCAGGCCACCCCGTGCTTCCTGAACCAGTCCTGCATCCGCTTCCAGCCGGTCTCCGACCTGGAAGGCGAGACAGCCTACCACGACGCCGTTCCCGCTCAGTTGCGCGAACAACGCTAGGCACGAGCGCAAGCAGTGGCGCGGCGCTTCGCATGCAATGATCTTTATAAATCAATCAGCCTGTTCCCGGCGGACGTACTGCGTGCGCCCTTCAGACCGACTGCCTCGATGGCAGTTTCGGCGCTTTCTTTGCACTAGACCTGCGGACGCCTTCTCTGCCCGTCCAGGCGCTTGCGTGCAGGCGACTCTTGGCGGGGGAATTGAAGATGGAACCTTGCCACCCCGGGCCCACCTATAGTATTCAGGTCGGCCGACCTGCCAGAGGACATCACGCCATGAAACACGACACGCATCTATCGATGATCCGCGGCTTTCACCTCGCGGACTGGTTCACGCTGGGAAATGCCGCCTGCGGCGTGGGCGCGCTGTTTGCCGTGATCAGCCATGTCGAAACCCAAACGGTGTTGCACCTGTTGTTTGCCTGCGTGCTGATACTGGTGGCGTTTGTCTTCGATGTGTTCGATGGCCGCGTTGCACGCTGGCGCCAGCAAACCTCGCTGCTGGGACGCGAGCTGGATTCGCTGGCCGACGTGATTTCCTTTGGCGTTGCGCCGGCGATCATCGCCTACGGCGCCGGGATGGACGGTCTGTGGGACCGGGTGATCCTGATCTACTTCGTGGCATGCGGCGTGAGCCGCCTGGCCCGCTACAACATCACCGCCGAGACGCTGGCGCAGGGTGGCGACAAGGTACGCTACTTCGAAGGCACGCCGATCCCCAGCTCGCTGCTGCTGGTCGTCGTCATCGCCGTTGCCGCGATGAACGGCGCGATCGGCGACGCGCTCTGGTTCGGCATGATCCAGGTCGGTCCGGGGCAATTCCACCCGTTGGTGCTGATGTTCGCAGTGTCCGGCTCGCTGATGATCAGCCGCACATTGCATATCCCGAAATTCTGAGCGCGGCGCCCGCAGTAGTGGAGCGGCCCGGCCGCCTGAGACCGGACATGCTTTTTCACCATGAGAAATTATTGCGCGTCCCCTTCGACAAGCCCGCCTTGTGGTGCAACATTATCAGGAACCAGCGTGCATAAGTGAGGAGCGTTCTAAGGTGGACTTGTCGAATCTGCTGATTCCGGCTGTGCTGTTCTTTGCCTTGGGCTTCGTCGCCCAGGTGGTCAGATCGGATCTCAAGTTTCCGCCTGAGCTTGCCAAGGCGCTGTCGATCTATCTTCTCGTCGGTATCGGCCTCAAGGGCGGCATCGAGTTGTCTCACGCCCACCTGGGCGATGCGCTCAATGCGGTGGCGGCGGCACTGGTGCTGGGCTTCGGCCTGCCGATCGCCGCCTACGCCATCCTGCTCGCGGGGCGCCTCGACAAGCTCAACGCTTCCGCGATTGCCGCGCACTACGGCTCGGTGAGCGCCGGTACCTTTCTCACCGCGATTGCCTACCTGAATGCGCAGGAGATCGCGCACGAGTCCTACCCGGTCATCATGCTGGCGATCATGGAATCGCCGGCGATCATCGTCGGCCTGCTGCTGGCGCGCTTTTCGCGGGGTTCCGGTGCCGGCGAGGACGATGCGCGCGAGAACCACATGGGCGAGCTGTTGCGCGACGCCTTCACCAACGGCAGCGTCATGCTGCTTTTCGGCGCCATGGTCATCGGCCTGGTGGTGAAGCCCGACTCGCTGGCGACGATCACGCCGTTCTTCAGCACCCTGTTCATGGGCGTGCTCTCGCTGTTCCTGTTGGAAATGGGCATGGAAGCGGGCAAGCGCATTTCCGAATTCCGCCGTACCGGCCTGTTCCTGGTGTCGTTCGGAATGGTGATGCCGCTGATCGGCGCCGCCGCCGGCATCCTGGTCGGCCATTACTGGCTCGGCTTCAGCGAGGGGGGCGTGCTACTGGTGGCGGTACTGGGCGCATCGGCCTCCTACATCGCGGTGCCGCCAGCGATGCGGCTCGCCATCCCCGAGGCCAATCCGTCGTTTTATCTGACGTTGTCCCTGGGCGTGACCTTCCCTTTCAACGTGCTGGTCGGCATTCCGCTTTACCATTACGTCATCACCCGACTCGCCGCCTGATTGCCATGCCCCAGCGCTATCCCATGAAACTCATCAATATCGTGGCCAACGTTACCCTCGAGGACCGCCTCGTGGGCATCGCCGAGAAGCATGGAGCGTCAGGCTACACCGTGCTGGAAGCGCGCGGAGGGGGCAGCGCCGGACTGCAGACCGGCGTGCTTGAGGGCGGAAGCAACATCCTGTTCATGCTGGTGGTGCCGGAATCCAGACTTGACGAGGTGCTGGCCGATGTCGAACGCCTGATGAAACGCGGCCACCATCTGGCTGCTTTCATCACGGATACCCAGGTGCTGCGGCCGGAGAAATTCAGCGCCTGATCGCTTGCGGGGCGAACAGCTGTTCGGCCTCGTCCATCACGAAATTGAGGAAGGCCTGCGCCACCGTCGAGAAACGCTTGCCCTGGCGGTGCACCACGTACCAGTGACGCAGGATCGGGAATCCCTGGACGTCGAGGATCACCAGGCGCTCAAGCGCCAGCTCCATCTCGAGGGTGTGGACCGATACCACACCGAGCCCGAGGCCCGCCTGGACCGCCTGCTTGATGGCTTCGTTGCTGCTCATTTCCATCGCCGTGGTGAGGCGTGTGCCCGCTTCTTCGAAAAAGCGCTCGACGGCGATACGCGTACCCGAACCGATCTCGCGGCTGATGAAGGTTTCCTGATTTAGACGCGCCAGCGGAATATTGGACGCCTGCGCCAGCGGATGGCTGGGTGCGGCGATCACCACCAGCGGGTTCTCCATGAAAGGGTGGGCCACGAGATCCGAGGGTTCGGGCGGACGGCCCATGATGGCGAGGTCCTTGTCGGTCTCGTGGAGAAGTTCGAGGATGTGCTCGCGATTGCTGACGTCGAGGCTGACCTTGACCTCGGGGTGGCGCTGGCAGAATGCCGCCAGGAGACGTGGCGCGAAGTAGTTGGCGGTGCTGGCGATGGTGATGTTGAGCTGGCCGCGGCGCACCCCGCGCATTTCCTCGAGCTCCAGCTGCGCCTCCTGGACCTGGGCGAGAATGCTCTGGGCGTGGCTATAGAGTGTGCGGCCGGCGTCGGTGAGGTGGAGTTTTTTGCCAATCTGGTCAAACAGCGGCATCCCAGCCTGACCTTCGAGCTGACGGATCTGCATCGATACGGCTGGCTGCGAGAGATGAAGCGCTTCCGCGGCGCGGGTGTATCCTCCCAGCCTCGCCGCCGCCTCGAATACCTGCAATTGCCTCAGGGTGATGTGCATTCAATAATCATAACCTATGGTTATGGATTTCATCATCAATATGAATTGTTAATTATGCAAATGCACAGATAAGGTTACGGTCGCGTCATGGCCATCGTGGGCCGTGGACAGAATAGACGGGAAGCTTTGAACAAGTCCCCTGATGCCGGGGGTTTTGTTCAGGGTTTCCTGAGGGCCTGGCAAGCGAAGCGCGGCAGCCAGGTATTAAGGGTTTGGAATTTTTGTCTGAATCAGCAAGCTAAGGAGCAAATAATGGCAGTGAAGACCTATCAGGCCGGGGTAAAAGAATACCGGCAGACGTACTGGATGCCTGAATACACCCCGCTGGATACCGATATCCTGGCGTGTTTCAAGATCACCCCGCAGGCGGGCGTGGACCGCGAGGAAGCTGCTGCTGCTGTTGCTGCAGAGTCGTCGACCGGTACCTGGACCACCGTGTGGACCGACCTGTTGACCGACATGGACTACTACAAGGGTCGCGCCTACCGCATCGAGGATGTGCCCGGCGACGATACCTGTTTCTATGCCTTCATCGCGTACCCGATCGACCTGTTCGAAGAGGGTTCGGTGGTCAACGTGTTCACCTCGCTGGTCGGCAACGTGTTCGGCTTCAAGGCGGTGCGCGCCCTGCGTCTGGAAGACGTGCGCTTCCCGATTGCCTACGTCAAGACCTGCGGCGGCCCGCCCCTGGGCATCCAGGTCGAGCGCGACGTGATGAACAAGTACGGCCGTCCGCTGCTGGGCTGTACCATCAAGCCGAAGCTGGGTCTGTCCGCCAAGAACTATGGCCGCGCCGTGTACGAGTGTCTGCGCGGCGGCCTGGACTTCACCAAGGACGACGAGAACATCAACAGCCAGCCCTTCATGCGCTGGCGTCAGCGTTTCGACTTCGTTCAGGAAGCGACCCTCAAGGCCGAGAAAGAGACCGGCGAGCGCAAGGGCCACTATCTGAACGTCACCGCGCCGACCCCGGAAGAGATGTACAAGCGTGCCGAGTACGCAAAAGAAATCGGCGCGCCGATCATCATGCACGACTACATCACCGGCGGCTTCTGCGCCAACACGGGCCTGGCCAACTGGTGTCGCGACAACGGCATGCTGCTGCACATCCACCGCGCCATGCACGCCGTGGTCGACCGCAACCCGCACCACGGTATTCACTTCCGCGTGCTGACCAAGATTCTGCGTCTGTCCGGCGGCGACCACCTGCACACCGGTACCGTGGTGGGCAAGCTGGAAGGCGATCGCGCATCGACCCTGGGCTGGATCGACCTGCTGCGCGAGTCCTTCATTCCGGAAGACCGTTCGCGCGGCATCTTCTTCGACCAGGATTGGGGTTCCATGCCCGGCGCGTTCGCTGTGGCGTCTGGCGGTATCCACGTCTGGCACATGCCTGCACTGGTCAACATCTTCGGTGACGACTCCGTACTGCAGTTTGGTGGCGGTACGCTCGGCCACCCCTGGGGCAACGCTGCCGGCGCGTGCGCCAACCGCGTGGCGCTCGAGGCGTGTGTGCAGGCGCGTAACGAAGGGCGTGACGTTGAACGCGAAGGCAAGGAAATCCTTATTGCCGCTGCGGCCAACAGCCCCGAGCTCAAGATCGCCATGGAAACGTGGAAAGAGATCAAGTTCGAATTCGATACCGTCGACAAGCTGGACATCGCGAACAAGTAAGCAGGATTCAGGGATCAGGATTCAGGATCCAGGGAAAAATGGCGCGGCCTAGCCGCACGTTCCCTGGCCCCTGATCCCCGACCCCTAACCCCTAACATTGAAAGGAAATAAATCATGGCTGTTCAAGTTTACAAAGCCGCGACCAAATACGAGACCTTCTCCTATCTGCCGGTGATGACGGCTGATCAGGTCCGTCGCCAGATCGCTTACTGCATCAGCCAGGGTTGGAACCCGTCGGTTGAGCACACCGAAAAAGGCACCGCTGCCACCAGCAACTACTGGTACATGTGGAAGCTGCCCTTCTTTGGCGAGCAGTCGGTCGACGCCGTGCTGGCCGAGCTGGATGCCTGCCATCGCGAGTTCCCTGACCATCTGGTGCGTTTTGTCGCGTATGACAACTACGCGCAGAGCCAGGGCATGGCCTTCGTTGTATATCGCTAATAAGCAGGTCGGCGGCGGTATTTCGATACCGTCGCCCCTAGGCAACAGCATCTCAAGATTCGTTTGTTGAGGTCGCGGCTGCGACTCCGATGATCACGGAGCCGCGACCTCAACAAACCCGTTAGATTCGAGGTAAGTGATGACACTAACCACCGACAGCACCGCCACAGCGAACCTCTCCGGCCGCGAATTGGCATTGAAGCGTCGCAAAGCCATGGCCTTGCATGGCAAAGCCGGCGTGACCAAGACTGCGTCTGTGATGTCCAGTCGTCCCGCTGCGTCGCGCTCTGCGCCGCAGGCGGCAAGCGTCCAGGCCGAAAGCCGAGCGAGTTCAGCGTCCGAGACCGCCATCATGGCCCAGGCTCGTGCCGCCGCTGCCAACAGCGGTCGCAGCGCCAGCCGTGCGCGGCGTGAAGCATTGAGCACGGCGGGTAAGGCTGCGCTCAAGCCGACGGCATCTCGGCCCAGCGGCCGTGTGCGTCCCAAGGCGCACGTCGAGTCCGGCGCGTCTCATGCCGCGAGCGCAGCAGTCGAGTCGGTGGCCAAGGGCTGCGGCTGTGGCGATACCCGGCAGACTGCCGCATCGGTGATGCCGGCAGCGGCCGTGTCGTCCGCCTCGGACGTGCCGAAAAAATCGAGCATGCCGACGGGCCGCGCCTTGGCACGTGCACGTCGCGCGGCCTTGTCCCAGGACGGTAAAGCCGGCCTGAAGCGCGTGGCTCAAGCCACCAAGATTGCGTCCACGATGCCCGGCCAGGATTGGCAGGCAGCCATCACCAAGGGCGCGACCGGCCGCCAGAAGGCCATGCAGCGTCGCCTGGTGCAGTCGCTTGCGGGCAACACCAAGCCTGCCAAGGAAAGCCGTCCGGCGGGTCGGATGCGCGCCTTCCTGGCGACGCCGGCGGGAGCCGTTCCGCCCAAGGTCGAGGAAGGCCATACACTGGCCGGCCACGAGGTGACGGGTACCATGGTCGAGCGCAGCAAAAAGGTGACGGGCAATGAGCCGGGCTCGTGCCGCCCCATTACTGGGACCGAATACGTCGGCAAGGAGCAGTACGATCTTCTGTGCAATACCCGCCCCGCGCCGGCGCCGACCAAGGTCGGCGTCAGCCATACGCTGGGCGAGCGCAAGGTGACCGGCACCGAAGTCGGCCGTGCCACCAATATGACCGGAAATGAGCCTGGCAATTGCCGCGGGATCACCGGTACGGAATATCTGGCCGCCGAGCGTTACGACGAAATGTGTCCCACCCGCCCCGCGCCGGCGCCCGCGAAAATCGGCTTTGCCGAGACGCCCAAGGGCAAGGTAGTGACGGGTACCTCGGTGCTGCGTGCCGAGCGTGTCACGGGCAACGAGCCGGGTTCGGACCGCGCCATCACGGGTACCGATTACGCCGCCTCGCGCCTGCGCGATACGGCGCCCGAAAAAGTCGTGGTCAGCCATACCGCCTCGGGCAAGCCGGTCACCGGCACTGCGCTTGGGCACACCGACAAGCTCACGGGCGACGAGAGCGGCAGCTGCCGCGCAGTCACCGGTACCGAATATCTCGCCCAGGAACAGTTCTCTGCAGTCTGCAACACGACTGCACCGGAATCGCCCCGCAAGGTCAGCGTGATGTCGTCGCGCGGCAACCAGCCGGTGTCCGGCACCGAGATCGGCCGCTCGAACAAGGTAACTGGCGACGAGCCGGGTTCCTGTCTAAGCATTACGGGCTCGCAGTACTACACGTCGGAAAGTTTCGGCGCGCTGTGCGATACCGCCTCGCCGCAAAAGGTTGCAACCATGCGTACGCTGTCGGGCCGGTCCTTGACCGGCACGGAGGTCGGCCGCAGCCCAAAAGTGTCCGGTGACGAGATGGGGGGGTGCAAGCCCGTCACCGGAACGGAATATATCGGAGCAGACCAGCAACAAGCGGTCTGCGCCGTGAGCACCCCCGTTGCGCCCGTGGCCAAGGTTGCGGTTGACCAGACCTGGCGCGGCCAGTCCGTGACCGGCTCCTACGTCGGTCGCTCGGGCCGTGTCACCGGCGACGAGTCGGGCGGCTGTTCGCCGATCAGCGGCACGCCGTATATCGGACGGGGCCAGTTCAACGGCTTTTGCGAGGCGCCCGCGGTGCAAGCGCAGGAAGCGCGCATCCGGACCAGCGCACTGATCCCGGCAACCGCCGTGACCGGCGACCGCCCAGGTTCGGGCGGCTCGGTGATGACCGGCGACGCGCGCGGTGCCTGTGAAGTCATCAGCGGCACGCCTTACATCGGCGTCGACAACGCAACGTCGCAGTGCGCGACCAGCGGGCGCTTTGTTGCGCGGGGTCGCACGCAGATCGAAATGTCGCGTCCGCCTGCGCCGCAGGATTTCAGCATCAGCACGCCGGCGCGCGCCGCGCAGCAGCGGCAGTTCAACGACGTCACCGGTTCGGCTTACAGCAGCGAGCGGATCACCGGCCCCGTCAACAAGGCCGACGGGCTGATCACCGGCACGCCGGAATTCCGTCATCGCGATGCCACGGCCTCGCAGGCTGCGATCGCCATGCAGCAGGCGGCGACCGAAACCGCTTTGTCGGCGGCGCAGCGTCTCACCGGCGAAGGCAGTCAGGCCGGTCGCTCGGTGACGGGCGACGCTTGGAATGCGATGAGCAAGGTGACCGGCACCGAAGGCCCCTCGAGCCTGTCGCGCAATCTTTCTGAACGCGGCGAGCCGCGCGGCATGGGCATGAACGCGATGCGCTTCCGCGAGGTGGTTGAGCACCCGCCCGTGCCGGACAGCCGCATTACCGGTTCGTCGGGCAACACCGGCAAGGGTTCGCTGGTGACCCTGTCGGGCGGCGCGCGCGGCTAAGGATTGAACGGTGAATACGCGTAAACGACTTGCTGCGATGCACTCTGCCGGATACCTCCGGCAGAGTGCGGAGACGTCCGCGAATCAGGCATGCGTCATCGCATCGGGGCAGCGCTGTGAGCATGCGCTTGTCGATCCGGAACTGAATCGCCGTCTGTATACGTATGAAAAGCAGGTGCGTGGGCGCTTTGCGCCTATCGTCGATACGCTCAAGGCGCTGTCGGCCTTCCAGCACGAAATGGATTTCGTGTCGCGGGCTCAGCGCGTGGCGCAAGACAAACTCGGTTACGGGCTGCCCCAGGAACTGCTGGAGAACGCCTGGGTGAATGGACTCGATCTGCGGGCTCTGCATTCCTACTGCATTTTCCGCAGTTTCAAAGAGTGCATCGATATGGCCGAATCCGATCAGCAGCCGTGGCGTGAGCGGATGCTGATCGACGCCGAATTCATCCGTTCGTGCGGCTATCACACGATTGATGTCAGCCCCTGCGCCGACGGCCGCTTGCAGGGTCTGCTGCCCTTTGTGTTCCGCATGGCGCCAAACGATGCGGTGTATGTCAAGGCGTATGCCGGCGCGCTGTTTGATGTCGAGGGCGATGTGGCCGACTGGACCCATCGTGAGCTGGAACGCCTTGCCGGATTCATGCCGGGTGGCGAATCCGGCAATTACCTGAAGATCGCGGTGTATCACTACAGCACGTCCAATCCCAGCCAGCAGGGCTGTGCAGCGCACGGTAGCAATGATGCGCTTGCCACGCAGGAAGCTGCCGATCGTCTCGCCGAGCTGCGCGCGGCCATTGAGAATACCTACGGTCACGGTGCGGCGCCGGACACGCTGCTGATCGGCATGGACACCGATACCGATGCGATCCGTGTGCACCTGCCCGACAGCGAGAGCGGCAATTGTCCGATGCGCTTTGTCGAGAGCGCGCCGCTCTTTCGCGACACGCTGGGGATGGACGCGCAAAGTGCGCGCAATGCCATCGAAGCGGCGGTTGTGCGTGCCGAGAACAGCTGCGGGCTGCAGCCAGGTATGCGTAAGCTGATCGTGCGACTGCTGGAATCCAATCTGTCGCAGATCGAGTATGTGATCCACCATCACGAAGGGCGCTATTCGGTCATCGGTCATGACGAGGCATTCATCTGCGCCGGCGAAGCCACGAATTATGTGCAGCTGCGCAACAAGTATTACTACGCCCATCTCGATACGGTCGAGGAAGGTGCGCCCGACATGGACGTCGGCATCAAGATTTTTAGCGGACTGAATGTCCGTCGTGGCCTGGCAGTACCGGTGCTGGTGCATTTCCACTATTCGTCGCGCGTGCCGGGCTCTCGTGAACGTACGGTGTCACGGTGCCGGCGCGTCAAGGCCGCAATCCAGGGACGCTACCGGCATCTCCATGAACAAGGTTTGCTGTATTGCCAGATGGCAGTGAGCGACCGCCAGGGAAGCGAACGCTGCACGTTTATCGAAGACCTTGCCGGACAAGCGGCTCACTAGGATGTTGAGTCATCTAAGCGGGATTATGAAGGTGGTCACATGAGGATCATGAAAGTCGAAAAAACGCTGGTATCGACGAACCGGATCAATGGATTCGGTCACCGTCCGCTGCTGGTGGTGCAGGAAAGAGAAGGCGGCACGCGGAGTGTCGCGGTGGACGCCGTGGGCTGCATTCCCGGCGACTGGGTGATCTGTGTGGGTTCATCGGCAGCGCGCGAAGCCGCGGGCAGCAAGGAGTTCCCGTCCGATTTGACGATCGTCGGCATCATCGATCACTGGACCGCGGACAACGTCTGACGGAGCGGATGAATGGAAATCATGCGCGTCAAGGATGAGCTGGTATGTACTCGCCGGGTGCCGGGTCTGAAGACCGCTTCGCTGCGCGTGCTCGAAAGCCAGTCCGGCGGTTTGATGGTGGCGTCCGACCCGGTCGGTGTGCCCATCGGCAAATGGGTGTTCACTTCAAGTGGCAGCGCCGCGCGCTGGGCAATGCCCGACCCGGACGTCACCACGGATCTGACGATCTGCGGAATCATCGACAACTGGGACGCTTAAGGTTTTGGTGTAGGGGCAAGGGAAGACGCGATGACGCGATTGCCCTTGGAATTTAGGAAGTAAGGATTTCATTTTTTAACTTTGTGATAAAGGAGCAACAAAATGGCTGAACGTATGGGTATTGCACTGGGCATGATTGAGACCCGCGGTCTGGTTCCCGCAATCGAAGCGGCCGACGCCATGACCAAGGCCGCAGAAGTGCGCCTGATCGGTCGTCAGTTCGTGGGCGGCGGTTACGTGACCGTGCTGGTGCGCGGCGAGACCGGCGCGGTGAACGCTGCCGTTCGCGCAGGTGCCGATGCATGCGAACGCGTGGGCGATGGCCTGGTGGCTGCCCACATCATCGCGCGCGTGCACAGCGAAGTGGAAGGTATTCTGCCGACCGCGCCGGGCAACTGATCGTAGTTAATTCGTAGCAAGCGTTAAATTTAGGAGATATGGAATGGCTAGCGTGACTGGTATTGCTCTTGGCATGATTGAAACCCGTGGTCTGGTTCCCGCGATTGAAGCGGCTGACGCCATGACCAAGGCCGCAGAAGTGCGCCTGATCGGTCGTCAGTTCGTGGGTGGTGGTTATGTGACCGTGCTGGTGCGCGGCGAGACCGGTGCGGTAAACGCGGCCGTTCGCGCAGGTGCCGATGCATGCGAGCGCGTGGGTGATGGCCTGGTGGCTGCCCACATCATCGCCCGCGTTCACAGCGAAGTGGAAGGCATTCTGCCGACCGCGCCCGACGCCTGAGTTTTTGGCAGGCCGGGCGTCTTGTTCAGCAATAAAAGTATTGGAGAATTCTCATGGCTAACGTGAGCGGTGTTGCCCTTGGCATGATTGAAACCCGCGGTCTGGTCCCCGCGATTGAGGCGGCGGATGCAATGACCAAGGCGGCGGAAGTCCGTCTGGTGGGTCGTCAGTTTGTGGGTGGGGGTTATGTGACCGTGCTGGTGCGCGGCGAGACCGGTGCGGTAAACGCTGCCGTTCGCGCTGGGGCCGATGCCTGCGAGCGCGTGGGCGATGGCCTGGTGGCCGCCCACATCATTGCTCGCGTGCACAGCGAAGTCGAAGGCATCCTGCCGACCGCGCCTGACGCAGCCGGTGGCGGTCGCGACGGTGAAATCACCTCGACCCGCAGCTGATCGCTTCGACGGATGAGCGTGGATCCTCGCACTTTGGGCTGGCTGTCGCGTGCGCTGACGCATGAGATGGCCGCGGTCCAGCAATATCTCGCGCAAAGCGTGCTGGCGCGCCTGTGGGGCGACTACGCGCTCTCGTCCCAGTTGCGCCGCGAAGCCGTTGAGGAGTTGCAGCACGCAGAACGCTTGATGGAGCGACTGATCGTCCTCGGCATTGCGCCGTCGGCGGGCAATTTGCCCCCGGCGCGACTTGGCCGTACCGTCGAGGAGATGTTGGCGGGCGATCGGGTGCTCGAGGTGGACGCTGTCCGGCTCTACGAGCAGGCGGTAACGCATGCGGAGCGGATGCGCGATGCAGACTGTGCCGCTTTGCTCAAAGGGATCCTTGCGGAGGAGATTGCGCATGTACAGGAACTCGACGGCATGAGCCATGGACAACATCATGGCTGAGGTGCCGCAAGGCTGGGAGGCGCGTGGCAAACCGCCTACCCTGTCGCGGCGGTTTGTCTTCGACGGTTATGGTGCGACGCGCGCGTTCCTCGACGCGCTCGCGGCGCTGTCCGAGAAAACCGGGCAGCATCCGCAGAACATCAATTTCGCCAGCACCTATGTGAATATCACATTGGAGGCGGGTGAAAAAGGTGAGTTGGGCGCGACCGAACTCGACCTCGCCGAAAAGATCAATGCACTGTATCTGCAACCGGAAGGCTGAGCATGGCAACCCACATCATTGCTGTCATCAACCAGAAGGGCGGCGCGGGCAAGACCACGCTCTCGATGAACCTGGCGGCCGGACTGGCCCAGCGCGATGACACGCTGGTGCTGGACCTGGATCCGCAGGCGTCTTCGCGTCAGTGGGCCAGCCTGGGAAGTGCGCCGTTTCCGGCTACAGTGAAGCAGATCAATGGCAAGTGGGACGCCAAGAGTCTGCATCAGAACTACAAGGCCTACCGGCATCTGGTGCTCGACTGTCCGCCGTCGCTGGAAAGCCATGCCTCGTTGCAAGCCTTGCGTGCCTGCGATGTGGCGCTGATTCCGGTGTTGCCTTCACCGATCGATCTGTGGGCCAGTCTGCGTTTGCCGCAGGAGATCGAGGAAGCGAAGAAAACCAACAAGCGTCTTAAGGCCTATCTGGTATTGAATCAGCTTGAGCCCAAAAGCGCCTTATCCGCGGCGATGCATGATGCCATCGCAGAATTTGGCATTCCGGTGCTCGACACCGGCATACGCCGCCGCGCCATTTATCGCAGTGCCGCACTCGAAGGCGTGTCGGTGTATCAGCTTGGGAGCCGGGGTGCACCGGCGGCAGCTGAGATCGAAGCCATCATTAATGAGGTGATCGCATCATGACAAACTTGAAAGACAAACTGTCCGCCAGCGTACGTCAAGCCAAGGCCGCGCAAACGCCCGCCGTCAAGTCGGCTGCCGCAAAACCCGCTGCTGCGAAGTCCGCACCCGCAACGAAGGCTGCGCCGAAAAAGCGTGCGCCGCGGAAAGCCGCTGCCAAGCCGGCCTCAAGCAAGCCCGCGCCCAGCACGAGCAAGGTCGAAACGACGTCGACCCCGTCCAAACCGAAGGTCACCCGATCGAGCGGCAATGCCTCTCGCGAGCAGGTTTCGGTCGGCGCCGGCGTTCCGAACAGCGGCAATGCCTTGTTTCCTGACCGTGTGTGGCCGGACTGAGTCCATCTTTGCAGGTAATCCGTCATGCGTAATGACCCTTTTTTCCGCACCTACTCGCCTCGCCAGGAAGCCATGGCACGCGTTGCCCAATCCCAGCAGGAGGCCATGACGCGTCCGGCTTCGACCGCGTCCGCGTCCGATCTCCTCGACCAGTACATGGTGCGCGAGGAGCCCTACTATCGTACGGTCGCCGACGAAGTCGAACTGTATGAGGCCGCCTATTCGGTGCGCATGCCGATGATGCTGAAAGGCCCGACCGGTTGCGGCAAAACCCGCTTCGTCGAATACATGGCATGGAAACTGAAAAAGCCGCTGATCACCGTCGCATGTAACGAGGACATGACCGCGTCCGATCTGGTCGGCCGCTACCTGCTGGATGCCAACGGCACCCGCTGGCAGGATGGTCCGCTGGCTGTGGCTGCGCGTCACGGCGCGATTTGCTACCTTGACGAAGTGGTCGAGGCGCGCCAGGACACCACCGTGGTGATCCACCCGCTGACCGACGCGCGCCGTCAGCTGCCGCTTGAAAAGAAGGGCGAGCTGATCGAAGCGCACCCCGATTTCCAGATCGTGATCTCGTACAACCCCGGCTATCAATCGCTGATGAAGGACCTGAAGCAGTCGACCAAACAGCGCTTCGGTGGCCTGGATTTCAATTACCCCGAGCACGAAGTCGAGGCCGAGATCGTGGCCCACGAATCGGGCGTGTCGATCGATGTGGCCAAAAATCTGGTCCACATCGGGGAGCGCGCGCGCAACCTCAAGGGCCATGGCCTCGACGAAGGTTTGTCGACGCGCATGCTGATTTATGCAGGCTCGTTGATCGCCCAAGGCGTCGCGCCGCTGGCGGCCTGTCGCGTCGCACTGGTGCGCCCGATTACGGACGACCCGGACATGCGCGACGCACTCGATTCCGCCGTCACAACGTATTTTTAAGATTCAGGGGCCAGGATTCAGGATTCGGGGAGACGCACGCCCCCTGATTCCTGATTCCTGATCCCCAATCCCTGACCATGGCCATCCATCTCGAAGAGTACCAGCAGGTTCTCGATGACCTGCCGACGGACGCGCAGGACGTTTTGCGCGCCTCGTGGAACGAGGCGGCGCGGATGTTTTCGTCACGCGGGCTGGATAACTATCTGAAAGGTGCGGTCGCACTTCATAATCTGGGTCGCGGCGAGGAAATCGTCGTCACCTACATTCAGGAAATGCCGGAAGTCAGTCGCGCCATTGGCGAGGACGTGCTGCCCGATATCGTCAATTTCCTGATGGCCATGGCGTCGAAAACCTCGGGCCAGGTGCTGACGCTGATCGTGGCCACCGCGCCGCTCGCCGCCCAGCGACTTGGCGACGAAAACCTGTTTCGCGCCTATCTCAACGTGCTCGAAATCGTGCTGGCGCAAGCGCCGCGCGGGCTCCGCCCGATGCTGGAAAACCTGGAGCGCCTGCTGTCGCAATTGACGCTGGGTGGCCTGCGTCGCTGGGTACAGTGGGGCGCGCAGGCATACAAGACGGATTTTGACGGACAGGTCGGCTACTTCTCTCTCGCCACGCCCGATTCGATGGGTGTGCTTCAGCAGCAGCGCAAAGGCACGCTGTTCGTCGACGTTCAGCGTCGCCTGAACATCTATCTGCGCGCCATGTGGGGCCGGGATTTCTTTCTGCGCCCGACCTCGGGCGACTATGAAGCCCGTGAAGGCCTGAAGCCTTACATCGAGCGCTTCGTCATTTATATCGCCGACGCTTTCGACGACTACAAGCCGTTTGGCGACGATACGCCCGACGAGGCCCGGGTGTCAGGCCTCGAAATTTACCGGGCCGCGGCCAACCATTGTGCGGCGCACCTGGTGCACACCGGCGCGCCGCTGTCGATGCAGATGCTCAACACCACGCAGATGGCGATTATCGAGGCCATCGAAGACGCTCGCGTGGAAGAACTCGCGTGCCGGGACTTTCCCAACATGCGTGCGTCGTGGCTGGCATTGCATCCGCCGCCGGACACCAGCGAACCGCAGTCAGTGGGCGATCTGTTGAACCGTCTGGCGCGTGCGTTGCTTGACCTGGATTCGAAAGACCCGCATCCGTGGGTGCAGGAAGGGGTGCGACTGTTCCGCGCGGAGACCGATCTATCGTCCAATCAGATCAGCTGGAATATCGGCGTCGAACTTGCCCATGCACTGGCCCAGTACCCGTTGCCGGAGTTCAACGTGCGTACCGATGGCTTGCGCGCGATCTATCGCGACGACAACCGCACGGTGTGGGAGTCGGAGGAATACGACGAAGCCGAGGCGCTGGAAGCGACCTGGGGGGGCAATCAGGTGCGCAAGAAAGTCTCGCTGATGGAGATGGTCAACGAGGTCAACAACGAATACGCAGGCGACGACGCGGAAGAAATCTGGGTCCTGGAAACGCCGTTCTATCTCGACCAGGAGGGCGTGACGATCAACGAACTCGAAGGTCGCCCTCCGATCTCGGAGCCCTACCATTATCCCGAATGGGATTACCAGATCCAGCTTGAGCGGCCGAGCTGGGCCACCGTGCTGGAGCGTCATCCGCCGCTGGGCGAGCTGGAGGTGATCGAGAAGATCATCGCCGACAACAAGCCGGTGATCTCGCGCCTGAAATATCTGATCGAGTCGATGATCCCGCAGGCCATGCAGCGCATTCGCCGTCAGGAAGACGGAGACGAGCTCGACATCAACGCCGCGGTCAGCGCCATGATCGACATCCGCATGGGCATCCAGCCCGATACCCGCATCATGATGCGCTACAAGCGCAACGTGCGCGATCTTGCGGTGATGGTGCTGCTCGACATGTCGGAGTCGTCCAACGACAAGGTGCGTGGCCAGGACTACAGCATCATGGACCTGACGCGTTCGGCGACCGTGTTGCTTGCCGATGCGCTCGATCGCATCGGCGATCCGTTCGCGCTGCACGGATTTTGCTCGGATGGCCGTCACGACGTCCACTACTACCGTTTCAAGGACTTCGACAAGCCCTACAACGATCTGGTGAAGGCACGCCTCGCCGGACTGAAGGGCTCGTATTCCACCCGCATGGGCGCGGCGCTGCGCCATGCCGGCGCGCAACTCAAATTGCAGCCGAAAAGCAAGAAGGTTCTGTTCGTCATCACCGACGGCGAACCGGCCGACAACGACGTGCGCGACCCGCAATACCTGCGCTTCGACACCAAGCGCGCGGTCGAGGAACTGCAGCGCGAGGGCATCACCACCTATGCGCTGTCACTCGACCCGCACGCCGACCAGTATGTGTCCCGCATCTTCGGCGCCACGAATTTCACCGTTCTCGACCAGGTCGAGCGTCTGCCCGAAAAGCTGCCGATGCTCTACATGGGCCTGACCCGATAACTGCATGGATATCACGCTACGCACCTTCGTTTTCATCGACTCGTTGCAGCCGCAGCTGGCGTCGTATCTCGCCACGTCCTCGCAGGGCTTTCTGCCGGTCCCGGGCGACGCATGCGTATGGATCGAAGTCGCGCCGGGCATGGCGGTGCACCGTCTGTCCGACATCGCGCTGAAGGAAACCAACGTTCACCTCGGCGAGCAGGTGGTCGAACGCTCCTTCGGTTCCATGGAGATCCACTACCGCAACCAGAGCGAGGTGATGGAGGCGAGCAACATCATCCTGCGCCAGCTCAACACCACCATGGATACGCGGATGGCCTGCCGCATCGCCTGGAATGAGATCATCCGCGGCATGACGCCGGATCACACAACCCTGATCAACCGCCAGTTGCGCAAGGGCTCGATGATCCTGCCGGGCAAGAGCATGTTCATCCTCGAAGTCGAGCCTGCGGGGTATGCCGTTTATGCCGCCAACGAGGCGGAGAAGGCAGCCCATGTCACGCTGGTCGATGTGAAGCCTTTCGGCAACTTCGGCCGCCTGACCATGATGGGCAGCGAGGCCGAGGCCGAAGAGGCCCAGCGCGCGGCCGTGCACGCGATCGAGCAAATCAACCAGCGCGCGACCGGGGCGTGAGCGCGCTAGGAAATGAATTTTTTATACAGTACCTTCAGTTAGCCGAACGATAACCCGCGATGTCATCTTTCAGCGAAGTCCTTTCCTATTTCAATCCGGTCAGCGCGCTGCGTCGGCTCTCCTTTGACCGAGACACGCTGAGGGCTGACCTGCTGGCCGGCGTCACCGTATCCCTGGTGGCGATTCCGCAGTCCCTCGCATACGCGCAGCTGGCCGGCGTTCCCGCCTATTACGGCCTGTACGCCGCGCTGATCCCGACCATCATCGGCGCCCTGTTCGGGTCATCGCGTCAACTCTCAACGGGACCGGTGGCGATGACATCCCTGCTCACTGCCGCGAGCGTCGCGCCTCTGGCAGCACAGGGCTCGGATCAGTTCTTCGCGTATGTCGTCCTGCTCGCATTGATCTCGGGTTTGTTCCAAATCGCCTTTGGCGTCATGCGCATGGGCGTGTTGCTCAATTTCCTCTCGCACCCTGTGCTCATGGGCTTCATCAATGCCGCTGCGCTGATTATCGGCCTGTCGCAACTGCCCGCGTTGCTGGGTGTAGCGCCACAGCAAAGTGGCCATTTCATCCTTGATGTCTGGGCTGTGCTGGGCAGCGCGTCGCAAACGCACATTCTGTCATTCGTCTTCGGCATCGTCTCTCTCACGGCCCTATTCGCGTTCAAGAAATATGCGCCTAAGCTTCCGGGCGTGCTCATTACCGTCGCTGCCCTGACCGCCATTAGCTGGCTTGTAGGGTATGCCGAGATGGGCGGGAAGGTGGTGGGCGAAATTCCAGAAGGATTGCCAACGATAGGCTTGCCGGTCATGGACTGGCAGGCGACGGTCGCTCTCGTGCCAGCGGGTTTCGTCATCGCGCTGATCAGCTTCATGGAGGCCATGTCCAGTTCGAAGATCATCGCCATCAAGACGCGCTGTCAATGGGACCAGAATCGTGAACTGGTAGGTCAGGGCCTTGCGAAGGTGGCAGCCGCGTTCAGCAACACCATGCCGGTCAGCGGTTCCTTCTCGCGTTCGGCCCTCAATCTCGCCAGCGATGCGCGTACCGGCCTGTCGTCAATCATCGCAGCTTTGTTCGTCCTGCTGACGCTGCTATTCCTGACGCCCTTGCTTTATCACCTGCCCAAGCCGGTGTTGGCCGCCATCATCATGATGGCCGTGTTCGGCCTGTTGAACTTCAAGAACTTCAGCAAGGCATGGCGTACCAGCCGCGACGATGGTCTTGCGTCGGCGCTCACTTTCGTTAGCACACTTGCCTTCGCCCCCAATATCCAGAACGGCATCTTGACCGGCATCTTGCTCTCGCTGGCGCTGCTGCTCTATCGCATGATGAAGCCGAACATTGCGCTGCTCGGCATGTATCATGACGCGACCTTGCGTGACATAGGTCGTCACGCTCTGGAGCCCATGCATCCGCACCTAAGCGCGTTGCGGTTCGACGGCGACTTGCGCTTCGTCAGCGTGGCCTACTTCGAGGATGCCCTCCTAAAACTAGAACGCGAAAATCCCGAGCTCAAACAGGTGCTGGTGAAGAGTAGTGGCATCAACTGCATTGACGCATCGGGAATTGAAATGCTGTCGAATCTCGTCACGCGCTTTCGCGATAACGGGATCATCATCAATTTCAGCGGTTTCAAGCGCCAGGTGCAGGCGGTGCTCGATAGTACCGGATTGACCGAGATGATCGGCAAGGAACATATCTTTCCGAGCGATCGTGAAGCGCTTGAATATCTCAATCGGGAACTCAAGCTGAATCAGGGGCCGGCGCCAGAAGCCGAGCCGGCGCCGTCGAAGTCCTGAATGGGCATGGCTCGTCGAACGTCGAACATGATGCTCGACGAACCCGGCGACAAGAATGCGTGGGGGCTCCCCAGTTCAAAGGGCTGCGG
>JAKACL010000197.1 GCA_021821425.1 Pseudomonadota bacterium | reverse complement strand
CAATTTTCCTGATTATTCGCGGCCGCTGCCTTGGGCATGAGCCGATAGGCTCATTGCGGGCCGTATTTCAACCCGAAGCCCTGCAATATTGGCTCGCTAAGATTCACCACAGTTGCGAAAGCATCCGAACGCACGATTCGGAGCCCGCGACGGAATACCCAGGCTGTACAAAATAAAGTAACAAGCAGTGCGCGTGAAAAGCAGTGGACATCGGCAGTCGGATGTCCGGACAAGCCCCCTCCCAGGGATTGTCATGTCCTGTTTTCGTTGGATTTTTTCAACGATATCTCATGCGCACGCCGTAACGGTGCTGCGCCGTATTGGCTATTGCAGATTCCGTTTCGTCGTGTGCGTGAGCCGGTGTCCGGTCCCGGACGCCGGCGGAACAGACTGGCCGCAAGGCGAATAACACGTGGTTGACAAGTGGTTTATAAGCAGCGGGGCAGGGCAGGCTGGACGACAGATCCGGCATCCCGGCCCGACAGGCTGCACAAAATAAAGTAGCAGGCAGTGCGCGTGAATAGCAGTCGGCGTCGAGGTCTTGGCGCCTGGAAGGGGACTCTCCCAGGCCCCGACCTTTTCTGTTTCGCCGGGCGATTGGCCCTGCGATATCTCATGCGCACGCCGTTCCGGCGCTGCGTTTTTTTTTGCAGGGCTCTCCGGCGTGCGCTGAGTTTTGTCTGCACGGGCGTCTTGCGCCTGGCAGGCGGCTTTGGCGGGCAGCTCGCGGTTGGGCTGTTGTTGAAATTTTTTGATCGGAGCGGGGCGCGATGTCGCGGACTACGGTGTCTGCGGCCGATCCCGATCTCAAGTCAAGCAACAAAAGGAGCAATCCATGAAGCGCATGAAAACCCTTGCGGCCGGCATTTTCCTGCTGAGCCAGACACTTACCGGCACCGCTTTCGCGGCTTCCGTCACCCTGGCGGGCAACACCGTCGATTTCTCTTTCGACGATGCGTTGCTCGGACTGTTCGGCCCGGCCAGCGTGTCGGGCGACACGCTGTATTTCACCCCGACCGATTTCACCGCCACGTCGTCCAACGGCGCAGGTTTCGTGCTGGCCAACGACACCGCCAATATCCGCATTGCCGCACATGACGGCTGGTCGTTCGGCAATCTGGGTCTGGTCGAGCGCGGCGATTACCTGCTGCTGGGTTCGGGCGCCACGGTCGATGTCGGCGGCCAGATGCGCGTGTTCGACATCGCGGCGCCGCTGACCGACACCACCGCTTCCATTGCCCCGCTTGTCCCGCTCAACCTGACGGGGCTGCCTACGCACGACTGGACGGTACAGGCTTCGATCGACCTGTCCGCGTGGGACGGCGTTCAGGCGATCAACGTGACGCTGGAAAACCTGCTGCTGGCCTCGACAAGCGCAAACGCCTCGCTGGCCTTCGTCGAGAAAAAATTCGTCGGCCTGACCCCGTTCATGGCGGCGGCGCCGGTTCCCGAGGCGGAAACCTACGCCATGATGCTGGCCGGTCTGGGCCTGGTCGGCCTGGCCGTCGCGCGCCGTCGCATCGCCGGAAAACAGGCGACAGAAAACAACCAGGCCGCGTAAAGCAGTAAAAGGGGCGGCTGCAAGGCCGGCCCCGTTTTTAATATCAACAATCTACTCAAACCAAGGGAGCATCATGAAGCGCATTAAACGAGCAAAACAGCTTGGGGTCCGTCGCGCCCTGCTGGTGGCGGGGCTGGCGATGGCCAGTGCCGGCGCCCAGGCGGGTACGGTCTCAATGGGTAACGGGATCGCAGACCGTATCGTGGCAGACCGCATCGTGGATGCGGGATCGATCTCCATCCGGGATTCCGGTGGACTCGAACTGGCCCCCCGCGGCAGACTCGAATTGCGGGATCCTCACGCCGTCGTCCAGCCCTTTGTCCTCCTGAACAGCGCCTCGGCCTCGTCCAGCGTGAGCGGCAGCATGAACTACTCCGTCGGGACGGGCAGCGGCTATTTCCGCGAAAACGACTCAAGCGCGGATGGCTCGATGGTGACGCTGGAACTGAACCGCAAAGGCTACGGCTACCGCGCCGAGGCTGCGGCGGAAGCCGCGCAGCTCAATGCGCGCGCGGAAACGAAATGGGTTCCGGGCAGCAATGGCTACGGCTACAACTCCGGCAGCAGTTCCGCCAATGCCACGGCGAGCTGGAGCGACTGGTTCGTGATTTCCGGCGGCACCGGGGTCGGCACGGCGAGCTTTGCCTCCCTGCTGAACGGCGTGATGGTGTCGGCTAAAAACGGATCGGCAAGCTACAGCCTGAATATCGGCTACTCGCCCGATACGTATTGTTACTGGTATAGCGCCTGCAGCGAAGCCGACCAGAGCCAGACCCTGTTCAGCCAGACTTCCAGCCTGTCGGGCAAGGGCAAATCCTCGCTGTCGCAGGAGATCGAAGGCGAATTCGCCTTTGCCTACGACCAGGCTTTCCAGCTGACCGCCACGCTCAATGTCGGCGCCGCGAACGGCGGCATGGCGGATTTCACCCTGGCATCCCTGGGCGACAGCCTGGTACTGCCCGACGGAGCGAACCTGCTGAGCTCGTCCGGCTTGTATGTCCAGGCCGTTCCCGAGGCGCAGACCTACGCCATGATGCTGGCGGGCCTGGGACTGGTGGGCTGGATTTCCAGGCGCCGCCGCAGTGCATCGTAAAAACAATCAGTCATCGATAAACACATCATGGCGCCCGAGCGCCAGGCTTCAGCGTGAGCCGCCCTGTCGAGCCGGGGTACGTTTTCGAAATGCGTTCACGCGCATCTTGGCCCGCCTCACGGCGGGTCTTTTTTTGGTGCGCGACAGCTTTTAGTGCGCGACAGCGGTTTCGATGAATCCTGCAGCGTCCGGCTTATGACATGACCGCCTGGACTTTACCGCTCAGCATGAAAACTCGGCGTCGTCCTCAGCCGCGTCGCCACCGTACAGGACGCAACGCATGGCGCTATCGTGCGGGTGCGCGCAGATGACGTCTGCCAGCCACGGGTAGCAGCCGGCGTAATCGCATTGTTCGGCGTATTCGTCGAGTTCGTCGAGCGGCGCCGCATTGCCCAGTTCATGCAGCGCTTCCTCCGCCAGCAAATCGGCCTGGGCGGCGAGTATCTCGTTTTGCGTGTTCATGGGTTCCCCTGATTTGACCGGAACGTCCATCCTCGTCTCGCAAGGTGAGGCGATGATGACAGCGCATGAAATTTTGCTGGCCCGAATGTCCAGGTACTGGCCCGAACGTGCCATGCCAGCCGCGTTGCGAACACCACCTGCTGCAACATAGATGCGGGAAACTGCGTACGTGCTGAAAAACCACACCCGTCGCGAGGCGGGGGCGGAAACACCAGGATCTGTGCAGCTTTGGGAGAAGCGTTGTAGGCGCAGACAGCCAGTGGCAGCCACTACACGCGCGTTTCAGAAATGACTGCTTGCCAACTTTGTTTTAGGAGAATTTCATGCATATTAAGCATATTAAAACATTGCCTGCCGCCTTGTTGGCAGCCGCCAGCCTCGTCACGGCATCGGCTTACGCAGCGCCCAATTGGGAAGGCACGGCGGATTACACGGCTGGCCCCGGCGCGACCGGCGATGAAGAAGTGGTAGGGCCTTTCGATACCTACGACTTCGCGCGCGGCGTAGTGCTGTTGGAAGATACCTCGGCGACAACCGGCCCGGATACCTTCAGTGGCTATTATCAATCCTATGTGACCAACCATCAGTTAGGGGGTGCATCGGTCTTGGCTCCCGGCCTGAACGCCAACTATGAACTCACGGTCACCGCATGGTTCGAGGAAACCGCCAATTCCGATGGCACCACCTTCGATCTGACCGACGGCGGCGTCAAGCTGTGGTTCGATACCACCCGCGACTACAATTTCAATGCGGATAGCGGCTTTACCGATGGCGGCCTCGGCGACGGCGGCGTAATCCTGACCGGCACGATCATCTCGGGTTCTGGCGCATTGTTCGCCCTTCCGGATGGCCGTGGCGTGGGCTTCACCGACCTGACGGTGCGGGTGGACGGTTACGACACCGCTGTTTTCGCGCCCGATACCATCGCCGCGGGCAGCAGCATCTTCACGCTGCGCCTGAACGACTCGAGCGATGCCGCCTTCCTGGATCCCATTACAAGGGTTATGGGCCACACCTATGATGCGGGCACCGACGTCAAGCTGGCGGCCGATGGCTACCTGGTATTGCAGGTCCCCGAAGCGAAGACCTACGTCATGATGCTGGCCGGCCTGGGCCTGGTCGGCTTCACGGTGTTGCGCCGCCGTACTTTTTGAGCGTTGCCGGCTCGCCTGTTCCGAGTGTGTCCGGCCGTGCGCCGATCTGAACGGCGCTGTGCGCATGAAGGGCAGTTCTGCAGGATTTTCCTGCATTCCGTTACTCCTCCGTTACTCCGTTTGCGGGCCCTTGCGGCCCGCTTTTTTTGGGTCAGCCAGCCCGCGCGGTGCGTGCGAAGAGCGGGCTCAGGCGCAGTCTGCCTCAGGCAGGCAATGCGCCTCGGTCAGAGGGTCCTCGGCCAGCGTACGGCCGAACGGTATGCGGCGCTGATCGACGAACAGGCTGCTGCCGTCGATGCGCTTGGCCATGCGTTTGGCTTCGGAAGCGGCGCGCGCCACTTCCCGGTACAGATGGAAATGGGTGGGGTCCACCAGCACCGCGCCGATGGAAAGTGTCACCAGTGCGTGAAATGCCATCGCGCCGCGCCGGTCTTCGCTGTGGTAGCCGCCTGCTGCCACGTGCTCCGGGTCGAACAGGGTCAGGCATTCGCGATCGAAGCGCGCCAGCATGCCATGGCAGCGGATCTCCCAGTCCAGGCTCTGGAACAGCACGACGAAATCGTCGCCGCCGATGTGGCCGATGAAATCGAGTTCGGCATTGCAGCTTTCCCGCAGGATGCGCGCCACCAGCTGGATGATGTCGTCGCCGCGGCGGAAGCCATAGACATCATTGTAGGGCTTGAACTGGTCGAGGTCGAAATAGGCGGTGACGAAGGTCTTGTTGTTGCCGAGCAGGCGTTCCATGTGTTCCTGGATCGGCACGTTGCCCGGCAGGCCGGAGAGCGGGTTGGCGTAGCGCGCGGCGACGATCTGCATTTCCGTCACCTCGCGCATCAGGTCGAAGCCCGACCCCAGCCCCAGGTAGCGTCCTTCGGTGGTGACGATGAAGCCCTGGGTGAAGGCGGCCTTGCCCTTTTTCACGACCAGGACGGACAGCTCCGTCATGTGCGTGGCCTTGTCGACGATGAGCGGATCGGGATCCATCAGTTCGCGGCAGGGCTTGCGGCCGTGCAGCTCGCGTCCGTACAGCCCGATGAACTGATCGAGCAGGGCGGGGCGGTGAAGAATGCCGACAGGAATTCCCTTGTCCACCACGGCCACGGCATGCAGCTCGGGATGCTGCATCATCAGGTCGAGCACGTCCTGACTGGGCGTCTGCGGCGAGACGCTGGGTGCGGACATGACCAGCCTGCTGGCCGGAACGTGCATGCCGTCGCGCGCATGCAGCAT
>JAKACL010000006.1 GCA_021821425.1 Pseudomonadota bacterium | reverse complement strand
CTGGGTCGGCTTCAGCAGACCGGCGGCCACGGCCACGGCCACGGCGCCTGCACCGGCAGCGCCTTTCAGTACGTTTCTACGAAGTGCATTCATTGGCAGATCTCCTATGGTGACAAAATTTTCGATTTGCAGGGATCACGCCAAATGACGTGACGCGGGTCTGACATCTACCGTGACAGCCTGGGCAAACCCGCCCGGACGGTGCACGGCGGACACGGTATCAACCCACCCTGTCCTGCAAATTTAGGGCGAATAAGACCACAATAGTTTCACCGCGCATACGGGTAATTTACGACCAATTTCACGGGCGGAAGCGACCATGACAACCCGCTGCGCAAGGGGTGTGCTTCATACCATCAAGTTGCTGCGACACGCTGCCGCTAGCGTATCTCAGCAAAGGCTTGTACCCCGTTTGCCCATGCCTGCGACAAGTGCGCAGGAAAAGCAAATATCTTCATGAATTTATTTGTTTATTTAACCGCATGCTCACTTTAATACCAGTCCGGCGCGATCCATATTGACGGTATGCATGACGGCATACTGTAATTAGAATGGCCCGACATTCATCGCACCCCGTCCCATGGCTCGCCTCGCCACGCCGCTTACCGACATCCGTATCCGACAGACTCCACCCGCCGCCAAGCCGATCAAGCTGGCGGACGGCGGCGGCATGTATCTGCTGCTGCGCCCGGACGGGTCGCGCTACTGGCGGCTGGATTACCGCTACGAGGGCAAGCGCAAGACGCTGGCGCTGGGCGTCTATCCTGAGGTGTCACTGACCGAGGCAAGAAAACGCCGCCATTCCGCCCGCGCCCTGCTGGCTGCCGGCCAGGATCCGGCGGTGCTGAAAAAGGCCGGCCGCGCCGACCTCGGCTCGACGATCGGTACCGACGGCCAGACTCATGCGCTGGCCATGCTGGGCGAAGGCGTCTGGGAATGGACGCTGGCCAGCGGCGAGGTGCGGCACAACGCGCACTGGGCGCAATTGATGGGGCTGGACCCGGCGCAGTCCACACACACCTGGCAACAAGCGTTCGACAGCCTGCACGTGCAGGAGCGCGACACGGTGATGGCGGCCATCCAGGCCTGCCTTGCCGGCGCGCCCGTATTCGAGTGCGAGCACCGCATCTGCCAGGCGGACGGCCGCGTGATCTGGGTTCGCAACCGCGGCAAGGTGGTGACGCGCGATGCCGGCGGCAAAGCGCTGCGCATGGTGGGCAGCCTGCATGAAATCACCGGGCAGAGGCGCGAAGCACTGGCGATGCAGCGGCATACGCTGTTTCTGCAGACGATCGCCGCATTGAGCGAGCTCTTCACCGCCGAGCTCTCTGAAGAGGCGCTGCTGGCACGCATCTGCGCCGAGCTGGTCACGGACGGCCTGTACCGGCTGGCGTGGGTCGGCCTGCTGGACGAAACCGGCGGCGCCTTGCGTCCGATGGCCGCGGCCGGTCTGCCGGTGACCGCCCTTGCGCGAGTATCCGCATGCACCGGCGCGCCGCAGGACAACGACCCCATCGACGGTGCGATCCGGCTCGGCGCCACGGTGGTCAACAACGATACCGAGAGCGATCCGCTGAGCGCCTCCTGGCGCGAAGAGGCACATGCGTTCGGCTACCGCTCGTTTGCCGCGACGCCCCTGCGCATGCACGGACGCGTGGCCGGCATACTCAGCCTCTACAGCCAGGAACCCCAGGCATTCGGGATCGAAATCCTGATGCTGCTGGAAAAACTGGCTGCGGACCTCGGCGCGGCGCTTGCCCATCGCGCTGCACTGGCGGCCTTGCGAGAGAGCGAAGCGCGCTTTCGCCTGCTGCTCGACGCGTCGCCCGAAGCGATTTTCGGCGTCGACACCGAGGGACGGTGCACCTTCGTCAATCCGGCCTGCCTCGCGATGCTGGGCTACACGCAGGAAGAAATGCTGGGTCAGAGCCTGCACCCGCTGATCCACCACACTTATCCCGATGGGCGTCCCTATCCGAAGGCGCAGTGCCACTTGCGGCAGTCCACGCTGGAGGGCCGTTCCACCCATGTCGACAGCGAAGTGCACTGGCGCAAGGACGGCACCTGCTTCCCGGTGGAATACTGGTCGCACCCCATGTACCGCGACGGCAAGCTGGTTGGGGCGGTGGTCAATTTCATCGACATCAGCGAACGCCGGAGCACCGAAGAGGCGCTACGCGAGAGCGAAGCGCGCTTCCGCGCCCTGGCGGAACAATCCACCGACTGGATCTGGTCGGTGGATGCGGCGGGACATCACACCTACAGCAACCCGCGCGGCGTCGCCAGCCTTGGCTATTCGCTGGACGCCTTTCTCGCCCTGACACCGGAGAACCTGCTGCATCCGGACGACCTGCCGCTCTATCGCGAAACCTACGAACTGGCGCGCGCCGCCCGACAGGGCTGGCATAACGTCGTGCTGCGCTGGCGCCACCAGGACGGCAGCTACCGTATTTACGAATCGAACGCGTCGCCAATCTTTGACGAGAGCGGGACGCTGACCGGGTTTCAGGGCGTCGATCGCGACGTCACCGAGCGCAAGCAGGCGGAGGCACGCATCGAATTCCTCGCCCATCACGACGCGCTCACGGGCCTGCCCAACCGCGTGCTGCTGCGCGACCGGTTCGAACACGCGCTGGCCACGGCCGAGCGGTCGCGCACGCGGGTGGCCATGATGTTCCTCGATCTGGACAACTTCAAGGTGGTGAACGACACGCTCGGCCATGCCGCCGGCGACCAGCTGCTGCTCACGGTGGTGGCGCGGCTGGCCGCCTGTACCCGCGACAGCGACACCATCAGCCGGCAGGGCGGCGACGAATTCATCGTGCTGCTCGGCGACATGCCGGACCTGGAAACCGTCGAGCGCATCGCCAGCAAGATTCTGGTCCAGTTGGCCGAGCCGGTGGACGTCAATGGCCATGCGCTCAACGCCACCTGCAGCATCGGCATCGCGATGTACCCCGACGACGGCAGCAGTTTCGACACGCTGCTGCAAAAGGCCGACGCCGCGATGTACAACGCCAAGGGGGCAGGGCGCAACATCTATCAGTTCTTCGACGAGCAGATGAACCGTCAGGCGCACGAGCACCTGCTGCTGCAAACCCGGCTGAGCCGGGCGCTGTACCAGGCCGAGTTTCATTTGCACTACCAGCCGCAGATGGAAATCGGCAGCGGCCGGGTGGTCGGCGTCGAAGCCCTGCTGCGCTGGCGCAATCCCGAGCTGGGCGAGGTTGCGCCCGCACGCTTCATCCCGGTGGCGGAGGATTGCGGCCTGATCGTGTCGATCGGCGCCTGGGTGATCGAAGAAGCCTGCCGGCAGGCCCAGTCCCTGCGCCAGGCTGGCAGCGAACCCGTCATGTCGGTCAACCTGTCGGCGTTGCAGTTTCGCCGGGCCGGCCTGGTCGAAACCGTGGCCGGCGCGCTGGCCAGGAGCGGTCTGCCGCCGCATCTGCTGGAACTGGAGCTGACCGAAACCATTCTGCTGCAGGACGTCGACAATACCCTCGACACCGTGCGTCAGCTGAAAGCGCTCGGCGTGCGGCTGGCGATCGACGACTTCGGCACCGGCTATTCGTCGCTGAGCTATCTCAAGCGGTTTGCGGTCGACCGGCTGAAGATCGATCGTTCCTTCATCAGCGACGTCAACACCGACCCGGACAGCGCCGCCATCGTGCGCGCGATCATTCAGCTGGCGGCCAGCCTGCGCCTGGGCATCGTGGCCGAAGGCGTCGAAACCAGGGCGCAATTCGACTTCCTGCGTGGATCCGGCTGCCAGGACATCCAGGGGTTTCTGTTCAGCCGGCCGCTCGCGTTGGCGCAGCTGAAGGATTTCCTGCAGCAGCATTCCGCCGCGTCCACCCCGACCGCCTCACCGCTCGCCCAGGCAACCTGACAAGCGGGCTGACTCGGCACGGCCGCATTCCTCCGCTATATTCCTCGCATGGGAACCCGCGTCATCCTGGCGCACCCCCACCCCAAACGCAAAACGCAGGCAGTGATGAACAGGATCCAGCAGATCGTGGGCGCAGCGCGCAGGTTGCTCATGCCGCGGCAGCACGCCGCGGATGAGGACCAAGGCGTTCTGGGCGCGATCTTCAATCTGGCGCCGATCGGCATTTCGCTAACCGACCTGCAGGGCCGGTTTGTCCGGACCAATCCGGCGTTTCAGCAGATGACCGGCCTGAGCGAAGCCGCGCTGCGTGGCGAAAGCTGCGCGTCGCTGATCCACCCCGAGGATTTCCCGCATTACCAGGCCATGCTGGAGGAACTGCTGGACGACAGGCGCGCCGCCTTCCGGATGGTGATGCGCTACCGCACGCAAGCGGGCAGCGTGTGCTGGGTCCGCTGCACGGTATCGCTGCTGCAGGAAGGGCGGGCGGCGGCGCGCTACATCGTGGCGCGCACCGAGGACATCACCGAAAGCTGGCTGCGCCAGAAACAGCTGCGCGAGCGGATCGAACCCTTCCACCTGCTGGTGGCGAGCGTGACCGACTACGCGATTTTCATCCTCGATCCGGAAGGGCGGGTCAACAGCTGGAACGTGGGTGCCGAACGCATCAAGGGCTATATCGCGGACGAGATCGTCGGCCAGCATTTCTCGCGTTTCTACCTGCCCGAGGACGTGCTTCTGGGCAAGCCCGCGCGCGAACTGGAGGCGGCATTGGCCCACGGCCGCTTCGAAGACGAAGGCTGGCGCCTGCGCAAGGATGGCACGGCATTCTGGGCCAATGTGATCATCACGCCGATGCGCGATGAAACCGGCGCGCTGCGCGGCTTTGCCAAGGTCACGCGCGACCTCACCGCGCGGCGCCAACTCGAGGAGCGCCTGCGCGAAAGCGAGGCGCGGCTGCAGGCCTTCCTCAACCACAGCCCGGCAGTCATTTTCCTGAAGGACGTCGAAGGCCGCTACCTGCATGTCAACGCCAAATTCCAGCAGCGTTTCGGGCTGAGCGGCGAGCAAGTCATCGGTCGCAGCGATGCCGCGCTGTTCGAACCCGAACAGGCGACCGCATTCAGCGCCAACGACCGTGAGGTGCTGGCGCGCGGCGCACCGCTGGAATTCGAGGAAACTGCCCGCTACACGGAAGGGCTGCGCACCAGCATGGTCAGCAAGTTCCCGGTGCGTGACCCCGTCGGACGAACCCTCGGCATCGGCGGCATTGCCACGGACATCACCGAATACAAGCGCACGCAGGATGCCCTGCGCATCAGCGAACAGGGCTTTCGCGAACTGGTGGACATCCTGCCGATTGCCGTTTACACCTGCGACGCGGCGGGCCATATCGAAAGCCACAACCGGCAGGCCATGGACCTGTGGGGCCGCGCCCCGCGCCTCGGGAACGAGCCCGATCTCTTTTGCGGCGCCTACCGGCTCTATACGCCCGAAGGCGCCAGCCTGCCGCATCCTGAATGTCCGATGGCGGAGGTGCTGCGCACTGGCAGGGCGGTATTCGATCGCGAGATCGTCATCGAACGCCCGGACGGTTCCCGCCGCACCGCTGTCGTCAACAGCATTCCGCGACGCGACGCGCAGGGTACGCTGACCGGTGCCATCAATTGCCTGATGGATATCACCGACCGCAAGCGTGCCGAGCACCACCTGAAGGAATACAGCGAGCAATTGCGCGTACTGTCGAACCGGCTGGTGGAGCTGCAGGAGGAAGGGCGGCTTGCGTTGTCGCGCGAGCTGCACGACCGGGTGGGGCAAAACCTCAGCGCGCTCAATATCAATCTGAGCATCGTGATGGGTCAGTTGCCGGACGCGATCCGCGACCAGGTCGGCGCACGGCTGAAGGATTCGCAGGAACTGGTCGAGGCCACCGTCGATGTCATTACCGACGTGATGGCCAACCTGCGACCGCCGTTGCTCGACGATTACGGCCTGCTGCCGGCGCTGAAGTCGATCGCCGGCCAGTTCGCCCGGCGGACGGGCATCGATGTCAGCGTGCGCGGGCCGGCCCGACTCACCGGCCTGAGCCAGCAGGTGGAAATATCCCTGTGCCGCATCGTGCAGGAATCCCTGACCAACCTGGCCAAGTACGCCCGTGCCGAAAACGTCAAAATCGAGATCGCGATGCCGCCGGAACAGATCACGCTGACGATTGCCGACGACGGCATCGGTTTCGACCCCAACGTGCATGCCCCGCACAACGGCCGCACCGGCTGGGGTATGCTCACCATGCGTGAGCGGGCGGTGGCTCTGGGCGGCACCCTGACGATCGATTCCGAGCCCGGCTTGGGCACGCGCGTGACTGTCACACTCAAAAGGTAAGCATGAGCATCAATGTCCTGATCGTAGACGACCATGCGGTAATGGCCGAAGGCCTGCGCGCCCTGATCGACGCGCAGGCCGATCTTGCGGTCACGGGTTGCGTGACCGATGGGCGCGAGGCGCTGCACCACGTCGTCGAACAGCTGCCCGATGTGGTGGTGATGGACATCGCCATGCCCGAGCTCAATGGTATCGAGGCCACCCATTTGATCCACGAGCGCGCTCCTGCCACGCAGGTGGTGATCCTCTCGATGCATTCGAACCAGGAATATGTGCTGCGGGCGCTGCAGGCAGGCGCCCGCGGCTACGTGCTGAAAAAAAATGCCGCCGACGAGGTGCTGTCCGCCATTCGTTCCGTCCACGCGGGCCAGCGTTTCCTGAGCCGGCAGATCGCCGAAAGCGTGATCGACGACTACCTTCGCAGCGGCTGCGATACGACACTCGGCGCGCTTAGCTCGCGCGAGCGCCAGGTGCTGCAACTGATGGTCGAGAGCAAATCGACCGTGCTGATCGCCGAATCGCTGTCCCTGTCGCCGAAAACCGTCGAAACCTATCGGACCCGCATCATGCAGAAGCTGGGCATCGGCGACATGCCCAGCCTGGTCAAATTCGCGATCCAGCACGGCCTGACCTCGATCGAATAAGCCCGCCGGGCGGGCGCCTACGTCAACTGTAGGGGTTTCCCCGAGCGTTTTGTCGGGTTTCCCTGACTCCGCGGATTCCATCCCCCGGCTACTGTTACAGCATGCAGCCAGCTTGGGATCGTTGTGCTGCGCATGGCCGGCTTCATGCGGTCGTGAAGGGGTAAACAACGACAACAATCCGCCATGCGCTGTGTGTATTGCCCATACGCCAAGCTGCATGGGTTTGCAGAAGGGGGCGGCATGGCCGATCACACCACCTCGAGGCGTCTGTGCAGGTCCATGCCTGCGGCCCTTGCCATGCTCGCGTTCGGTCTGGGCCAGGCTGCGCACGCGGCCGTCCCTCAACTGGCCGACCTGTCGCTGGAAGAGCTCCTCAATATCGAGATCACCTCGGTATCGAAACGGCCCGAGCGCCTGACCGATGCAGCGGCGTCGGTGTTCGTCATCACCCACGACGACATCCGGCGCGCCGGTGTCCGCTCCCTGCCCGAAGCCCTGCGGCTGGCCCCCAATCTGCAGGTGGCGCGCGCCAGCGCAAGTGCGTATGCCATCAGCTCGCGCGGTTTCAACAGCAATGCGAGAAACAAGCTGCTGGTGCTGATCGACGGCCGCTCGGTGTATTCGCCGCTGTTTTCCGGCGTGTTCTGGGACGTGCAGGACGTGATGCTCGAAGACATCGAACGCATCGAGGTCATCAGCGGCCCCGGCGGCACGCTGTGGGGCACCAACGCGGTCAATGGCGTCATCAACGTGATCACTCGATCCGCCCAGCTCACCCAGGGCGGGCTGCTGGCGATCGGCGCGGGCAACGACGAATCCGAAGGTGCGATCCGCTACGGCGGAAAACTCGGCGCCCGTGGCCATTACCGCGTCTACGGCAAATACTTCGACATCGACCGGACCCGTACGACGACCGGAACCCCGCGCGACGACGCCTGGCACAAGGGCCAGATCGGCTTTCGCACCGACTGGGCCGACGGCGCCGACACGTTCTCGATAAACGGCAATGCCTATCGCGGCGCAGAAGGCCAACCCGCACCGGGAACCATTGTGACGGGAACGCCTTTCGCGCTCGGCACCATCCGGCTGTCCGGCGCAAACCTGACCGGGCGCTGGGAGCGCCGGCTCGAAGGCGATTCCACGCTCGCGCTGCAGGCGTATTACGACCGCACCGAGCGCATCGTACCGCCCACCTTTTCGGAAACGCTCGACATCGTCGACGTGCAGTTCCAGCATTCCCTGCAACCGAAGGGCATGCACAGCGTGGCCTGGGGCGCAGGCTATCGTTACAGCTTCGACCGCGTGACGAACAGCCAGTACATTGCCTTTCTGCCGGCCAGGGAAAATCAGGCCTGGGCCAGCCTGTTCGTTCAGGACGAAATGCGCCTGCGCGACGACCTGCGCCTGACGCTGGGCGCGCGCCTGGAGCGCAACGACTACACCGGCGTGGAATTTCTGCCCAGTGCCCGGCTGGCCTGGAAACCCGCCCCCGATCACCTGCTGTGGACCGCGGTTTCGCGCGCGGTGCGCGCGCCCTCGCGGCTCGACCGTGACACCTTCGTGCCGGGCAGCCCGCCCTATCTGCTGGCCGGGGGCGCCGCGGTGCGCTCGGAGATTGCCACCGTTTACGAAGTGGGCTACCGCGGCCAGCCTGCGCCCGAGTTCTCTTACTCGGTGACGGCCTTTTACGCCGACTACGACCATCTGCGCAGCCAGGAACTCGATGCCAGCGGCACCTTCCTGTTTTTCGGCAGTGAAATGGAGGGTGCCGCGCACGGCGTCGAGATGTGGGGACGCTACCAGGCCTCGCGCACCTGGCGCCTAAGCGCCGGCCTGACGCTGCTCGACATGGACCTGCGCCGCAAGCCCGGCAGCACCGATCCGTTCGGCCCCAGCGTCCTGGGCAACGATCCGGAATATCAATGGAATGTCCGCTCATCGTGGGATCTGTCGCCCAGGCACGAACTCGACATCATGGTGCGGCGCATCGGCGAATTGCCCAATCCGAAAACGCCCGCCTACACGGCAGTGGATGCCCGGCTGGGCTGGCGCATCAATCGCCACGCCGCACTTTCGCTGGCGCTCAACAACCTGTTCGACAGCGCCCACACCGAATACTCGGTATTGACCGTTCAGGGGGAATTCGGGCGCAGCGTATTCCTGCAGCTGCAGTTGTGGGAATAAGGCCCATGCCTGCCTTGCTCGCCTGTCCGCCGTTCCGTTCGCAGCCGAAAGCGCAGCGCCCGCCGTGCACGAGAGCGACCCTGGCCGTCATGCTGCTCCTCCTCCTGTGGATGATGGCCTTTCCGGTGGCGGCCGCGGAGGAGGCCGACCTCGAGCAGCGCGTCAAGGCGGCATTTCTCTATAAGTTTGCCAGCTTCGTGGAATGGCCGACGCCGGTCCTGCCACGACCGGACACCCCGATCACGATTGCCGTCGCGGGGTCCGATGACATCGTTGCCGAACTCGACCAGATGGTGGTCGGTCGCACCGCCCAGGGTCATCCCCTCGCCGTCAAGCGGATCCGGACCGGCGACGCGCTGGCCGGTGTGCATATCCTGTTCATCGGCGGCAACGAATCTCGCCGGCTGGCACAATGGGCCCAGGCCGCCCAGAGGCATTCCACGCTGCTGGTGACCGACGCCGAAAACGCGTTGACACATGGCAGCGTGATCAATTTCGTGGTGGCCGAGCGCCGCGTGCGCTTTGAAGTCTCGCTCGACGCCGCTGAAAAAAGCGGAATCAAGCTGAGCTCGCGGCTGCTTGCCGTGGCCCGGCATGTGCACAGGAGGGCGTCGCCATGATGCGGGCGATTGCGCACTCGGTGCGCTACAAGCTGATCCTGGTGGTGCTCGCCACCAATTTCGCCGCACTGGCGGTGGCCGGCATCGCGCTGGTGCTGTATGACATGCGCAATTATCGCGAAATGTGGGCCAACGATCTGATCACCCAGGGCGAGATCATGGGTCGCGCCAGCGCGCCAGCCCTGACTTTCAACGACCCGAAGTCGGCCAATGCCTATCTGGCGCTGCTCGAAGCACGGCCGCGGATCAGGGCGGCCGCCATTTACAATGCCCAGGGCAAGCTGTTTGCCCGCTATGTGCGCAGCGATTCCCCCGCCGTGGTGTTCCCCGAACTGCCCGAGGTAGACGGGTTCCGGATTTCCGGGGATGAAATCCTGCTGTTCAGCCGCATCGTGGAAAACGATGAAATCCTCGGCACCGTTCACCTGCGCGCCAATTACCTGCTGTATGAGCGCCTGGCGCGCTACATCGGCATTCTGGCTGCCGTCATGGTGTTCAGCCTGTTGGTGGCCCTCCTTATCGTGCTGTGGCTGCAGGCCCGGGTGACCCGGCCCATTCTTGCCGTGACCGATGCGGCGCGCCAGGTCGTCACCCGGCGGGATTACACCCTGCGCGTGCGCAAGACCACCGACGACGAGATCGGCTATCTGGTCGACGCCTTCAACGACATGCTGGCCGAGATCGGCCTGCGGACCGCCGCCATCGAAACCTCGCGCCGCGAACTCGAGCACGAAATCGCAGAACGCTCGCGCGCCGAGGAAGAGCTCCGCACCCTCAACCTCGAGCTGGAAACGCGCGTATCCGAGCGCACGGCCCAGCTGGAAAGCGCAAACAAGGAACTGGAAGCCTTCAGTTATTCGGTGTCGCACGACCTGCGCGCGCCGCTGCGGGCGATCGCCGGTTTTTCCACCATGCTGGTCGAAGACCACGGCCGGGACCTGGACCCCGAAGCCCACCGCAAGCTGGACGTCATCCTCCGGGAAACCGGCCGCATGGGCACGCTGATCGACGACCTGCTCGCATTTTCGCGCCTGGGCCGCAAGCTCATGCAGTTTGCCGAGCTGGACATGACCGAGCTGGCGCGAACCACCTTCGACAGCCTGAACGCGCAGCGCCCGGGCCCGCCCGTCGAGTTCAAGCTGGGGGCGCTGCCGCGCGGGCAGGGCGACCGCACCCTGATCGGGCAGGTCTGGGCCAACCTGCTGTCCAACGCGCTCAAGTTCAGCGCCCATCAGGACAAGCCGCTGATCGAGGTAAATGCGATCAGCGACGAAGACGAGTACATCTATTTCGTGCGGGACAACGGGGCAGGCTTCGATCCCCGCTACCAGGCGAAACTATTCGAGGTTTTCCAGCGTCTGCATGATGCCAGCGAATTCCCGGGCACGGGCATCGGCCTGGCCCTGGTGCAGCGCATCATTTCCCGCCACGGCGGCCGCGTCTGGGCTGAAGGACAGCCCGGCGCAGGCGCCACGTTCTACTTCACGCTTCCGAAGGAGCCACCCGATGGACACGTTTGAACAGGTAAAAATCCTGCTGGTGGAAGACAGCCCGCTCGACGCCGAACTCACCATCCGCGCGCTCAAGGACGGCAAGCTCGCCAATACGGTGGAATGGGTCAAAGACGGTCAGCAGGCACTGGATTACCTGTTCCAGGAAGGCAGCTACGCCGAACGTGCCGGCGCCTTGCCGCAACTGGTCCTGCTGGACCTGAAAATGCCTCGCGTCAGCGGCATCGAAGTGCTGAGGGCCATCAAGGCCGACGCACGGACCCGGATGATTCCCGTGGTCGTGATGACGTCCTCGCAGGAGGAAAAGGATATCGCGCAGAGCTACGACCTCGGCGTCAACAGCTATGTCGTCAAGCCGGTCGATTTCATCGCCATGACCAATCTGGCCCGCCAGGCGGGCTATTACTGGCTGGCGATCAACCAGTCGCCCCCGTTATGAACCGGCACATGCGCCCCGAACTGTGAGGTGCTCCAGCGGAAATCCGGTTTCGCGGAGAACGTGAAATGAACGAAAACAATTTACGCATATTGAGCGTTGAAGACTCGGAACTGGATGCCGAGTTGTGCCATCGCGTGCTCGATCGGGCCGGTCTCAAGTTCAAGGCCGAGCGGGTGTGGACGCATGCAGCCTATGAACAGGCGTTGCACGACTTTGCGCCCGACCTGATTCTGTGCGACTTCAGCCTGCCCGGCACGTTTGACGGCTTCACGGCGCTGTCCATCCTGAAGGCGAAGTCCCCGGACATTCCATTCATTTTCGTGTCGGGTACCATCGGCGAGGAACGGGCCGTCGAGGCCTTGAAACGCGGAGCGACCGACTATGTATTGAAGGATCGCCTGGAACGCCTGGTGCCGGTAGTCCGGCGCGCGCTGCAGGAGTCGATGAAACGGGTGGCGCTGCAACATGCGCAAATGGCCTTGCGCGAGAGCGAGGAGCGCTTCCGGCAGATGGCCGAGAATATCAGCGATGTCTTCTTTCTGTTCGATGCCCGCGAGCATCGCGTGCTTTATGTGAGCCCTGCCTACGAAACGGTCTGGGGCGAAAGCTGCGCCCGCCTGTACGAGACCCCCGATGCATGGCGCGACGCCCTCCACCCGGACGACCGGGAAAGGATCGCCCGTTCCCATACGGAACGCATCGTGACCGGCCGCCACGACCTCGAATACCGGATCGTGCGCCAGGACGGGTCGGTACGCTGGATCAGCGACCGCGCCTTTCCGATACACGACGCCGCCGGCCAGCTGCAGCGTATTGCCGGCGTCGCGTCCGACATCACGGCGCGCAAGAAGGCCGAGCAGCGAATCGAGCGCCTCAACCATATCTATGCCGTGCTGAGCGGTATCAACACCCTGATCGTGCGCGCGCAAAATCGCCAGGAGCTGCTGCGGGCAGCGTGCCGCATCGCCATCGACCCGGGCCGTTTCAGCATGGCCTGGATCGGCCTGCTCGATCGCGACAATGCCCGGGTGAAGCCGGTCGCTTCGGCCGGCGACGTCCGCGATTTTCTCGATGCCCTGCCCGCGTCGGCATTCCATACGGGGCAGGGCAGGGACGACCTGGTGGGCCACGCCATGCATAGCCGCAAACCGGTGATTTCAAACAATCTCTACAGCGACGCCCGGGTGCAGGCGCAGAGCGGGGCGCTGCTCGAACGCGGCATCCACTCGCTGGCGATCGTGCCGCTGCTGTTCGACGGCGAGGCCATCGGCGTGCTGGCGCTGTATGCGGCCGAATCCGACGTGTTCGATGATGAGGAAATGCGGCTGCTGACCGAACTCGCGGGCGACATTTCGTTCGCCCTCGACTACCTCACCAAGGGCGATCAACTCAACTACCTCGCCTTTTACGATGCGCTGACCGGGCTGCCCAACCGGGCGCTGTTTACCGAGCGCCTGACCCAGCAGCTCGGCATAGCAGAGCAGAACGGCACCCGGGTGGCGCTGGTGATGAGCGATGTGAAGCGCTTTCACCTGATCAACGAGTCTTTCGGCCGCCAGGCCGGCGACGCGCTATTGCGCGAGATTGCCGACCGCGCCCGTCACCACTGGCCGACCGCCGATGGCATGGCCCATCTGAGCGCCGACTGTTTTGCCGGCACGCTGATCGATCTCAAGGACGAATCGCTGGCGGTGCATGCGCTGGAGCGCGCGCTCAAGGCGGTGACCGGCGCGCCGTTCATGGTCGGTGAGGAAGCGCTGGCGGTCACGATGTCCGCCGGCATTGCGGTTTATCCTGCCGACGGCACCAACGCGGAAACCCTGCTCAAGAACGCCGAAGCGGCGCTGAAACAGGGCAAGGCGTCCGGCGAGCGCTATACCTTCTACCAGCCGTCGATGAATGCAAAAGTGGCCGAGACCCTGCAGCTGGAAAACAAGATGCGCAAGGCGATCGACAACGAGGAATTCGTTCTGTACTACCAGCCCAAACTCGAGCTGGCCTCGGGAAACATCAGCGGGCTGGAGGCCTTGATCCGCTGGAACGACCCGGACAGCGGCATCGTCGAACCCGCGGCCTTCATTCCGCTGCTCGAGGAAACCGGCATGATCCTCGAAGTCGGCGCATGGGCCATCCGTCTGGCGCTTGCCGACCAGCAGCGCTGGCGTGCCCGGCAGCTTCCGGTGCCGCGCGTCGCCGTCAACGTGTCGGCGATGCAGTTGCGGCAGGCAGGTTTCGTCGATCAGGTGCGCAGGGCGATCGGCGCATCGGGCCCGGGTCCGCATGGACTGGACCTCGAAATCACCGAGACGCTGATCATGGAAGACATCGAAGGCAGTATCGTCAAGCTCGAGGCGCTGCGCGGCATGGGGGTCAATATCGCGATCGACGATTTCGGCACCGGTTATTCCTCGCTCAGCTATCTGGCGCGGCTGCCGGTGCAGATGCTGAAGATCGACCGAACGTTCATCACCGCGATGAACCAGGACGCCAAGAGCATGGCCTTTGTTTCAACCATGATTTCGCTTGCCCACTCGCTCAATCTGAAGGTCATCGCCGAAGGCGTCGAGACAAAAGGGCAGGCGCGCTTCCTCAAGCTGCTGAAGTGCAACGACATCCAAGGCTATCTATACAGCAAGCCATTGCCGTTCGAGGAGGTCACGGCACGCCTGGAGGCCTCGCCCGAAAATGTGATCCGCTTCGGGCCAAAAGACGCGTGATTGTCACTCACAAACAATGTCTTATCTAAACATTTTAACAGTCTGCTTAAATTAGCGCTCCCGGCTAGAGCGAGTGGTGACCCTCCTGGGCATACTGCCGCTCGCGCGTTTCCTGGCACTGGATACAGCGCTTCGCCGTCGGATAGGCCTGCAGCCGGCTGAAGCCGATGTCTTCGCCGCAATCGATGCAGATACCGTATTCGCCCCGGTTGATGCGCCCGAATGCCGCCTCGATATCACGTAAATCCTGGATCTGCCGATCCAGCCGCGCCACATTCAGGTCCGCCAGCGAACTGGCCGTCGATTCGTCGCCGCTGTCGCCCGGCTCATTGTTGAGCAGATCGGCGCGGTGCAGGTCGCCCACATGCTGCAATTCCTCACGCACCTCACGCATCAGCAGGCGCGAAGCTTCGTCCAGCTTGCGGGTCAGTTCCTCGAGTTGGGATTGGCTGAGTGCGGACATCGAACCTCCTGCGCGGGTGAATGTGATGATCAGGATATTCCTTTTGCCGTCCGCGTGCATCCCGTCAGGATGACGCGGGATCCCGCGTCCGACCATAGCCTGAACGGGGCTGGCGGCGTGCCGGCGCTTGGAGTTCCCGTGGATGCGGGCCGCGATCTTTTACTTCGCATAATGTATATTATGTTAAACAATAATAATGAGTGGATATCCAGGTATGTCTGTTGTTGTCCCCACGACTAACTCCCCCTGAAATTCTGGTAACGGAACCCCGGGTAACGTGGCGGCCGATCTTGTATGAGAAACCCGTTAGGACTGACGGATTCGTGGTCCGCTACGGCCGAATTGGTTCTAGGAACGCCGAATCTAATCTAAGGAGCGTACGGCCATCTCCGTAGGATAATTTAGCCCAACAATTCATTGGACCCCGTTCCACCTGAGCTTCGGAATCCTCCTCCATACCGGATTCAGGGTCGGATCAGCCGGCCCGGCGCCTGCAGCAGGCGCTCGAAGTCGGCGGCATCCAGCGGATGCGCGAATAAGTAGCCTTGATAGTCGTGACAGTCCTCGCGCCGCAGCGTCGCCAGCTGCTCGTTCGTTTCCACGCCTTCTGCGATGACCCCGAGCTGCATTGCTCTCGCCAGCGAAATGATGGCGCGCACGATCGCGAGGTCGTCGCTGTCCGTGGCCAGGTCGCGCACGAAGGACTGGTCGATCTTGACCCGGTCGATCGGCAGCCGCTTGAGATAGCTGAGCGACGAATAGCCGGTGCCGAAATCGTCGATCGCCAGCGTGACGCCGAGCTGCTTCAGCGCATCGAGCGTGCGGCGGGTGTCCTCGCTGTGTTCGAGCAGGATGCTTTCGGTGAGCTCCAGTTCGAGCAGCTGCGGCGGAATGTCGGCCGCCGCGACCGCATCGCCCACCGTGCCGGGAAACATCAGGTCGCGAAACTGGCGCGACGCCACATTGACCGACAGGCTCAGCTCGAGATGCCCGGCATCGCGCCAGCGCCGCAGTTGCGCGCACGCTGTTTCCAGCACCCAGCGCCCGATCGGCACGATGAGCCCGGTATCTTCCGCCAGCGGAATGAACTGCACCGGCGGAATCAGTTCGCCGGACGGATCGCGCCAGCGCAGCAGCGCCTCGACCCCGGTGATGCGGTTGCGCGCGGCGTCGACCTGCGGCTGGTAATGCAGGAACAGCTCGCCGTTGTCGAGCGCGCGGCGCAGGTCGGTTTCCAGCCGCAGGCGCGCCTGCACGCTGGCCGTCATTTCGCGCGAATAGAACTGGTAATTGCTGCGCCCGCTTTCCTTGGCATGGTACATGGCCGAGTCGGCAAACTTCAGCAGCGAATCGGCGTCCTCGGTGTCTTCCGGAAACAGCGCAATGCCGATGCTGGCGCCGCTGAAGATTTCGCGGCCGCCGACCACTACCGGGGCGGCAAACTGGCTCAGCACATTCTGCGCCAACTGGGCCACATGCTGGACCGCCCCGACATCGGCAAACACCAGCGCGAATTCGTCGCCGCCCAGCCGCGACACCGTGTCGCCCTCGCGAATGCAGCGCTGCAGGCGGGCGGCGATTTCCTCCAGCAGGCTGTCGCCGGCCTCGTGGCCCATGGTGTCGTTGACGACCTTGAAGCGGTCCATGTCCAGCAGCATCAGCGCCACCAGCCGCTGGCGGCGGCGCGCGTCGGCCAGCGCCTGGTGCAGGCGGTCGTTGAACAGCACGCGATTGGGCAGGCCGGTCAGGCTGTCGTAATAGGCCAGGCGGTGAAGCTCTTCCTCGGCCTGCTTCTGTTCGCTGATGTCGATGAAGGCGACCACCGTGCCCACCAGCGCGCCGTCCTTGTACATCGGATGCGACCAGTACTCGACCGGAAAGCAGGTGCCGTCGGCGCGCCAGTGCACTTCGTCGCTGCGATGGCTGGCCTGCCCGGCCAGCGTCGCTTGACGCACCGAGCACTCCTGCATCGGATAAGGCCGCCCGTCCGGATAGGTGTGGTGGATCATCTCGTGGATGCGCTTGCCGACCAGCTCATCCTCGCTGGCATAGCGGAGCATGCGCACGCAGGCAGGGTTGGCAAAGGTGCAGATGCCTTCGGTATCGACGCCGAAGATGGCCTCGGAGGTGGAATCGAGCAGCAGGCGCACCCGCGCTTCGCTGTCGACCAGCGCATCGAGCGCGGCGCGGGTCTTAGTCTGCATGTCGTTGGCTGCGGCGACCAGCACATCGAGCTCGTCGGCCTGCTTTTTCGGTGGGCGCGCCAGCACAAGCGGCTGTGCGCGCGCCTCGGGACCGATGCGGGCCAGATACCCAGCCACCGTGGCCAGGTGGCGGGTGACCAGACGCTGGAACAGCACGAAGATCAGCAGCGCGACCAGAAAGATCAGCAGCGCATTGCGCACCAGAATACCGGTCGCATCGCTCAGCAGTTCGGCACGGATGCCGTCCAGCGACGCGACGACGCTGAGCGTGCCGATATCCAACATGCGCCCCCTATGCTCGACCTGCAGCGGATAGTGGCGCTCGACCGTGCGGCTGACACCATTGCGACGACCGACCTCGACGTAGACCTGGCCGGCTTCGTGCACCGCCGCATGCACGATGTGGGGCATGCGCAGCATGCCTTCGAGCTGCAGGCGGATTTCCTTGTCGTTGGTCGCCCACAGCGACTGGCTCAGCGTGGCCTGGTGCACCTCGCCGATCTGCTGGAACTGCTTGTCGAGACGGGCACGGTCCTGCCGGTATTCCATGAAGGTCTGGAATACCGTCATCAAGAGCGTGACCACCGCGCTGAACAGCACCATGGCGACGATGAGCCGCCGCGCCAGCGGCGACTTCAGCGGATGCGAAAAATCCGGTTTCACCGGGCGCTGCCCTGCAACGACAACACCTTCTCGCGATACAAGCGGGCGTACATCCCCTCGGCCTTGATCGCGCGCAGCGCCGCGGCAATCTGCGGCACCCGCGCGGCATGGCGCTTATGCAGGTAGAGAAACATTTCGCGCCGGGCCAGCACCGGCTCCAGCATGTGCACGTCGGAGATGCCTTCGCGCCGCAGCAGGTCCTGGCCCTGCCAGCGCGCATACAGTGCCACCTCGATGCGCCCGAGCTGAAGCTGGCGGAACAGCTGCGCCGGGTTTTCTGCGGTGACGACGTAGGGCGCGCCGGCCAGTTCGCGCTCGTAGATCTTCCAGCCGCGGATGTGGCCCACCGGCAGGCCGCGCAGGGTTTCCCAGCGCGCAGGCAGTGCCGCGTTGCGGGAAAAAGCGGCAAATTCCCAGTCCATCAGCTTTTCCGGCACCCGCACCAGGTTGGGGTAGTTCGCCTCCAGCCCGGCGATGCGGCTGAGGTCGCCGTCGTCGATGCCGGCATTGACGTTGCGCAGCGCGCGCTCCGCCGGCAGCTTGATCAGCTTGAGTTTCACGCCGGCACGCCGGAAGGCCTCGCCGGCGACGGCATCGAGAAAGCCGCGTCGATCGGCGGTGGTGAATGGCGGTTCGTTGGTGTCGTTGATTCGCAGCACCGGCATGTCGGCGGCGCGCGACATCCCCGCAGCCAGCAGGCAGGCCACAAGCAGCATGGGCAAAACAATGCTTCTCAAGTCCAATCGGGCATTCACGGTGCCGCTCCTCCGGGTTGAATCGGTCATTCACGCGCCTTCTGTAATGAGGTATGGCGGCGGGAGATCAGGCGGGCGCCCGCTGCGTCGCCCGATCAGTTCCGGAATCCAGCAGCAGCGGACAGGTCGACACGGGCAACGCCCGCACCAGACTAGCCGATCCGGACCTCGGTTCCCACGTCGACGAAATCAAACAGCTCCGCCACGTCGACATTCTTCATGCGGATGCAGCCGTGCGAGGCCGGCGTGCCGAGCTTGTGCTCCTCGTTCGTGCCATGGATATAGATATAGCGGTTGTGCGTGTCCACCGTGCCGCCCTTGTTTTTGCCCGGCTCCAGGCCGTCCAGCCACAGGATGCGGGTGAGTATCCAGTCGCGGCCCGGGTGGGCCGCGTCCAGCTCGGGCGTCCAGATCTCGCCCGTCCATTCGCGCGCCTTGAAGGCCGCGCACAGCGGCGCGCCGGCGCCGATCTTGTCCGCAATGCGGTGCAGGCCGCGCGGCGTGCAGTGGCTGCCGTTATGCTCCCCTGCCCCGTTGCTTGCGGTGGAAACCGGATACTGCCGCAGCAGGATGTCGCTTTCCGGACTGGGCTCCCACAAATACAGCTGCTGCAGGCGCAGGTCCACTTCGATATATAGGCCATTCATTGGACCCTCTCCTTCTTCTGCTGCCGGCGCCCTTCGAAAAAGCCCGAGATCGCCGCCGCGCATTCATCCGCCAGCACGCCGCTCGTCACCTCGCAATGAAAGTTGAGCCGCGGCTCGGCGAAGATGTCGACGATGCTGCCGTGCGCCCCGGTCTTGTATTCCTTCGCCCCGTACACCACCCGCGCCACCCGCGCATGCAGGATCGCCCCCGCGCACATCACGCACGGCTCCATCGTCACATACAAGGTGCAGCCCACCAGCCGGTAATTGCCCACCTGCCCCGCCGCATCGCGCAGCGCCATCACCTCGGCATGCGCCGTCGGGTCGTGGCTGGAAATCGGCTGGTTGAACCCGCGCCCGACGATCTCGCCGCCGCACACCACCAGCGCGCCCACCGGCACTTCGCCTGCCGCGGCGCCTTGCCGGGCCAGGTTCAGCGCGGCGCGCATGTAGTCTTCGTCTTCTGTCATACCTTGTTCATTAAAAAGTATTACGCTATTGTAACGTAATACGTTTAGGAGAATGTATGAATACAGTAACCGTATCACCCAAATATCAGATCGTCATCCCGCGCGATCTTCGTCGTCTGCTCAACATCCAGCCGGGCCAGAAGCTCAAGGCCCGCATCCAGGATGACCGCATCGAACTCATTCCCGAACAGCCCATGACGGCTGCACGCGGTTTCCTTGCCGGCATTGACACCCAGGTTGAGCGCGAAGGCGATCGCGTATGAAGGGCCTGAATGTCGTCGACTCCTGCGGCTGGCTGGAATATTTTTCCAACGGTCGCAACGCCGGCTTTTTTGCGCCCGTCCTGGAGGACACCGAATCCCTGCTCGTCCCCAGCCTGTGCATATTCGAGGTCTGCAAACGCGTGGCGCTGCAGCGTGGCGAAACCGCTGCTCGCCAGGCAGCCGATTTCATGGCACAGGGAACACCGCTTCCCCTGTATGCGGATACCGCACTGGCGGCCGCGCTTTATTCCGCCGAACATCAACTCCCCATGGCCGACAGCCTGATCCTGACCGCTGCGCGCGAACAACAGGCTACATTGTGGACCCAGGACGCCGACCTGAAAGGCCACAAAGGCGTCAAATACAAAGCCAAAACCGCCTGAATCTGCCTCACCTATCGAGCGGACTGGTGACCCCGCGCCCGCCCTTGTTCAGTACATGTGTATAAATCATTGTTGTCGCCACATCCTTGTGGCCCAGCAGTTCCTGCACAGTACGGATATCGTAGCCGCTCGTCAGCAGATGCGTGGCAAATGAATGGCGAAGTGTATGCGGCGTTGCCGGTTTGACGATCCCCGCATCGCGCACCGCCTGACGAATGGCGCGCTGGATCGCCTGATCCTGCACGTGATGCCGGCGAACCATACCTGAACGCGGATCGACCGACCGGTTCTTTGAAGGAAAAACGTACTGCCAGCCCCACTCACGCCCGGCACTCGGATACTTTCGATCCAGAGCGTAGGGCAAATACACCTCGCCATACCCATCGGCTACATCCTGCTCGTGCAACGCACGCACCTGTTTCAAATGCGCCTTGAGCGGCTCCACCAGCACAGAAGGCAGCATCGTCACCCTGTCCTTGAAGCCCTTGCCCTCCCGTATCAGAATCTCGCCGCGCGCAAACTCGACATCCTTGATCCGGAGCCGCAGCGCCTCCATGATCCTGAGTCCCGACCCATACAGCAAACCCGCCACAAGCCAGTGCGTACCCGACAGACGGGACAACACAGCTTGCACCTCATCCTGGGTAAGCACCACCGGTAGCCGTTTGGGCGTCTTCGCCCGTTCGACGTCTTGCAACCAGGGCAAATCCTGCTCCAGCACCTCGCGATACAAGAAGAGCAAAGCCGCCTTGGCCTGATTTTGCGTTGCCGCTGCCACCCTGCCCTGCACGGCCAGATGCGTCAGAAAAACCTCCACCTCGCGCGCACCCATTTCAGCGGGATGACGCTTGTCAAAATGCAGCACAAAGCGTTTAATCCAGTCCACATAAGCCTGCTCGGTACGAATACTGTAGTGCTTGAGGCGAATCTTTCCCCGCACCTGGTCGAGCAGCCGTGGCGGTTGGGTTAATAACGCATTTGCCCTCATGTTAGGACGCCCTAAAAAATGATAACGACTTGTTTTCTAGCACATTTTTTTGAAGCCGGTTCTCGAATGACGGTTTGTAAAGCGTCATTTAGGATGGCTACTTAACGTTAAGCTCAGATAGCCATGCACGACCGCGAGTGATCTTCGCGAGCCCGTTCCGCACCCTGTTCTGAATAGGATCTGGAACGGAAATTGATGGATTTACAACGACTTACAAAAATGATATTGAGCGAAGCGTAGCGCAATGTTCGCCGCATAACTCAAAGACGTTGATGCGGACGACGTTCACTACGCTTCGCGCCAAATAACAAGTTTGCGCAGGTCGCTTTTTGCAATCGCCAGTCGCACAAACAAAGGGAGAGGGACGCGTGATCCAAACCAGTTCCGTGGATGCACGGCCATCTGCGCCTAACGCCTCGTTCGAGCGAACACCGCTCGCTGCGCTCCCGGCTTACGCCCCTTCGGGGTGTCGCTCAACTCGAACACGTTAGACATGGCACGCCCACTATTCATTGCGCTTCTGCTGTCTCTTGGCGGCTGCATGTTGCCAGCTTCTGTGACTTACCTGTCACCAGAAAAGGCATCGGAGTTTAGCGTTACATCTTCGAGGAGAGGCCCGGATGAAGTCGTCAAGTTCAAAGGAGCTGCTGGGATCGAAATGACGCTAATCGTCTTTGATCTAGACGATGGCACATTGATTCGTTTCTTCTTTAGCCTGCCTGAAGGCCACTCATTTCAAATGCGTGAGGACCATTTCAAAATAAAAGCAGCAACGCCCATTGCACCTCGCGATATCGCGATAGATAAAGTCACCATTAACGAAATAAGAAACAACGTAGGCCACCAGGTATCCTTTAAGCCCCTAGAAAGGATTTCAGGTGCCACGTACCAAATTCGGGGGAATGCTGCGCCCCAGCCTGTTTATATCGAAGTCAAATCGGACATGCGGCTTCCCAATGAATTTCAGTTTGTTTTGCCCCAAATCTTGATTGACGACAAACCTCTTAATGCACCGCCAATTCAGTTTGTTCGCCGAACGGGGACGTTCCTTCAAGGATCCGCGCCGTGGTAACAATCCAGTCTAACTGGGCGGTCAAGGCGCTCCCTTCGGTCGCTGGGACGCGCCGCAAGCGGCGCGCCCCTTACCTTAAACTACATGGACTCCCCCTATCACGCAACGGTAGCGGACGTTGATTCGATGTAAGACTGCGGCTCTACATACGGCCTGTTGATGGGCATTACCCTGGCCTTGATGAAAATGCGCGGGGTGCGGGTCTCATTCGTTAGTCGGCCTTCCCGGCCATTAAATTAAACAGACTTTTGCACCCGGGTCTGACCGGTTCGTCATCCATTGCCTTTGCAGTGATTCGGCGGTTTTCTCCTTTAGCTACAGACGCTGTTCTGTCTGTCGTGCGATAAACCTCAAGCGGGCGCCAGCGTATTCGCCGCCTGTGTCCGGTAATCCTCTCCACGGGTGAGCATCGCCCAGATGATGCGGGCGTTCTTCGCCGCCAACGCCACCGCTGCCCGTTTGTAACCCCGGCGCTCGACCAGATCGCGCAACCAGCAACTGATTCGATCCTGCTTGTCATCCTTGAGCACGGCCAGGACCGAGCGCGCACCGTGGATCAGCAACATGCGCAGATACTTGTCGCCCTGTTTGGTGATCCGCCCCAGCCGGGTCTTGCCGCCGGTGCTGTACTGACGGGGAACCATGCCGAGCCAGGCGGCCAGTTGCCGGCCGTTGTGAAACTGTTGTGGGTCGGCGATGCTGGCGATCATGGCGGTGGCGGTGACCGCACCCACGCCAGGCAAACTCATCAGACGGCGGGCGGGTTCGCTCTGCCGCGCCAGGCTTTCGATCTCGCGGTCATAGGCGAGGATCTGCTGGTTGAGTGTTTGGATACGCTGGTAAATATCATGCAGCAGCCGTCGCGCCAGACTGGGCAGGCCGTTCTCCGCATCTTCGAGGATGTCGGGAATGTGATGCTGGGCGGGATAACGACCCTTGGGCATGATGAGGCCGAATTCGCTCAGCAAGCCGCGTATCTGGTTGATCTGGGCGGTGCGCTCGGCAACGACGGTGCTGCGGATGCGGTGCAGGGTGAGGACGGCTTGCTGCTCAACGGATTTGACGGGGACGAAGCGCATCGCGGGACGGCTGACGGCTTCGCAGATGGCTTCGGCATCGTTGCCGTCGTTCTTGCCACTCTTGCGGTAAGGAATGACAAAACGCGGTGCGATGATGCGGGCATCGTGGCCGAGACTGCGCAAGGCCCGCGCCCAGTGGTGGGCGCCGCTACATGCTTCCATGCCGATGATGGCGGGCGGCAGGTTGGCGAAGCATTCGAGCAGTTTGCTGCGCGATACGGTCTTCTTCAGCACGACCTTGCCATGCGAATCCACGCCGTGCACACTGAATACGTTCTTGGCCAGGTCAATTCCTACGGTAGTAACATTCATGATGGACTCTCCTCCTCTTTCGATTGATCGGAACGACTCCATTCAATCTGGCACATCAGATGCCGTCGGGGGCGGGGGAGTCCATTTCATTCGTTAGGCGAACAAAGAGCATGGGAACCGTGCCTTACAAAGAAATTCTGAGCGCCATTGCCATTGCTCTCACTTTTGCGGCATTCGTTCCCTATATCCGCGCAATCGTTACCGGCACAACCAAGCCCCATGTGTTTTCCTGGGTCATTTGGGGCGCAACCACTTTCGTGGTTTTTCTTGCACAGCTCGAAGGTAAAGGTGGTGTGGGTGCGTGGCCCATCGGGGTTTCGGGAAGCATCACGCTGTTTGTTGCATTTTTGGCTTACGTAAAGCGTTCTGACATTACAATCACAAAAACAGATTGGTTATTTTTCGCCTCGGCACTGTCTTCTTTGCCGCTTTGGTATCTCACGTCTGACCCATTGTGGGCTGTTGTCATTCTTACGACCGTCGATGTTCTTGGGTTCGGGCCAACGGTCAGGAAGGTCTATAGTTTCCCGCATTCCGAGTCTTTGCTGTTCTTCGCTCTGTTCGCCGCCCGCAATCTCATCGTCATTGTGGCGCTTGAGAATTACTCGGTTACAACAGTTTTGTTTCCTGCTGTCGTTGCTGCGGCGTGTATGCTGTTAATGGCAATGGCAACATATCGAAGGCGAGTGTTAGCAACGTGAGCGCACAAAACAAATCGCCTAACAACGCCTATATGGACTCCCCCCAAAGGCAAGAAACCTGATCGATAGTTGTGGCTGGTCGGAATTGCGTGCAGTCGTATATCCGGCATCTTGAGTGGGTTCTGTGTGACCCGTGCCGACATGGAATCTGCTCACGGCGCGCCAATCGCTACAAGCGGCAGCCTGGGTGCCGGCAGTGTTACCGGCGTCAGTCCGTGATGATGCAATCGTTTGAGCCATGATGGGCGATCAGTCTCTTCGCAAACGCTGGGTAGTGATTTCCTTGCTCAACCCGCCACGGCGTACGCCGTGCGGTTCGTCTTCCGGTTCTCCTCCCGGACACTGAGCTTGCCGTAGGGCGCGTGATCTCGCAGCACGGCATAGCAGATGCGCGCCAGCTTGTTGGCCAGCGCGCAGGCGGCCTTGTTGTGGTTGCTCCGGCCCTGCACCCTCAATGCCCAGTCCTTCAGGCCGTCAACCTGTCGGCCTGCCTGTCTGGCTACGACGGCCGATCGCAGCACCGCGCGCGCGCCGTGCGTGAGCAGCATCCTCAGGTAGCGATCGCCCCGTTTGGAGATGCGTCCCAGGCGGCGGGTGCTGCCCGAGGAATGCTCCTTGGGGGTAAGGCCGAACCAGCTGGCGAAGTGGCGGGCGTCGCGGTAGTGGCCCACTTCGCCCGAGGTGGCTGCCACCATGGCGGTGGCGGTCAACAGGCCGATGCCGGGCACGGTCAGCAATTCCTGGCAGGCAGGGCTTTGTTTGACCAGTGCCGCCAGTTCCTGCTCCAGTTGGACGATGCGCGTCTCCAGCAGCCGGATCTCTTCGACCAGGAGCTTCATCGAACCCCGGATCAATTCGGGGATGGCGCTGCGGGGATCGGCCAGTGCCCGGGCCATCGCTTCGACGCCGGTGCGGGATCCCTGCGGAATGATCAGACCGAATTCCCGGCAGAAGCCGCGCAGCGCATTGATGCGGCTGGTGCGGGTGGTCATCCACAATGAACGGGTGCGATGCAGGCCCTGCAGGGCCTGCTGTTCGACCGACTTGATCCGCACGGGCTCGATGTCGGAGGACCGGGCAGCTTCGAGCAAAGCCGCCGCGTCGGCGGCATCGGTCTTGTTGCGCTTGACGTAGGCACGCACGTATTTGGCCGGCAACAGCTTCACTTCGATGCCGAGGCCGGAAAGATGACGCGCCCAGTGATGCGCGGAGCCGCAGGCTTCCATGACGACAAGGGACACTTCACGATTCTGGAACCAGCGCTCGAACTGGCTGCGGGTGAGGCGGTGGGTTTCAACAAGCCTCCAGTGCGAATCGGCCACGGCAAGTTGAAAGACGCTCTTTGCAAGGTCAACTGCAACGGTAGTAGCATTCATTTCGGACTCCTTTCGTTGAAGACATCTGATCCCCATCCCCATGAAGACCAGTGACGCCAACTATGGCAACAAAAAGACGGGGGAGTCCATCCCATCAGTCGAGAGGGA
>JAKACL010000196.1 GCA_021821425.1 Pseudomonadota bacterium | reverse complement strand
GAGCCAAGAATGGCGCGATGCAGCATCACCGGGGGCTTGCGGCCGTTGTCCTCGTCGACGAATTCGGCGCCGAGCCGCACCGGCAGGTTGAAATCGAGCTGGATCGTGCCGCACTGCCACAGCCGGCCGAGCGTGTCCTTGAGCGTGAACTCGATCTTGGGGCCGTAGAAGGCGCCCTCGCCCGGCTGCAGGTCGTAGGCCAGCGCGTTCTTGTCCAATGCCGCCGCCAGTGCGGCTTCGGCCGTGTCCCAGCTTTCGTCCGAGCCGACGCGCTTGTCGGGGCGGGTCGACAGCTTGACCAGCACGTCGTGGAAGCCGAAGTCGGCATAGACCTTCTGCAGCATGACGATGAAGTCGGCCACTTCCTGCTCGATCTGGCCTTCGGTGCAGAAGATGTGGGCATCGTCCTGGGTGAAGCCGCGCACCCGCATGATGCCGTGCAACGCGCCCGAGGGCTCGTTTCTATGACAGGAGCCGAATTCGGCCAGCCGCAGCGGGAGGTCGCGGTAGGAATGCAGGCCGCTGTTGAAGATCTGCACGTGGCCGGGGCAGTTCATCGGCTTGACCGCGTAGTCGCGGTTTTCCGACGCGGTGGTGAACATGTTGTCGCGATAGTTTTCCCAGTGGCCGGATTTTTCCCACATGCTGCGGTCCATCACCGCTGGGGTACGCACTTCCTGGTAGCCGTAGTCGACGAACTTCTGCCGCATGTACTGCTCGATCTGCTGCCACACGATCCAGCCCTTGGGGTGCCAGAACACCATGCCCGGCGCCTCGTCCTGCATGTGCAGCAGGTCGAGTTGTTTCGCGAGCCGGCGGTGGTCGCGCTTCTCGGCCTCTTCCAGCCGGTGCAGGTAGGCGTCGAGATCCTCCTTCTTCGCCCAGGCGGTGCCGTAGATGCGCTGCAACATCGGGTTCTTCGAATCGCCGCGCCAGTAGGCGCCGGCCAGCTTCATCAGCTTGAACGCGCGCGGCAGCTTGCCGGTCGACGGCAGGTGCGGACCGCGGCAAACGTCGAACCAGTCGCCCTGGCGGTAAATGCTGAGTTCCTCGCCGGCCGGGATCACCTCGTCGATGATCTGCACCTTGTAGGTTTCGCCCAGTTCGGCGAACGCCTTCTTGGCATCCTCGCGTTCCCACACCTCGCGCTGGATCGGCAGGTCGCGCTTGACGATCTCGTCCATGCGCTTTTCGATCGCAACCAGATCGTCGGGCGTAAACGGCTGCTCGCGTGCGAAGTCGTAATAGAAGCCGTCCTCGATCGACGGGCCGATCGTCACCTGGGTGCCGGGATACAGCTCCTGCACCGCCTGCGCCATCACGTGTGCCGCGTCGTGACGGATGAGGTCGAGCGCCTCGGCGTCCCTGGCGGTGACGATGGCGAGTTGAGCGTCGGCATCGATCAAGTGGCTGGTATCGACCAGTTTGCCATCCACCTTGCCGGCAAGCGCCGCCTTGGCGAGACCGGCACCAATGCTGGAAGCGACCTGTGCGACCGTGACCGGCGCCTCAAACTGCCGGACCGAACCATCGGGAAGCGTGACGTTGACCATGAACCCAACTCCAGAATGAAAAAAAGCGCGGACCGGCCGCGCTTTCGGATACTACAAGAAGATGCAGAAAATCTGCGAACAGCGATGCGCCGGGGCTTAACCAGTGACATCCTTGCGAGTTCGCGGTGACATTTTGCAACCTCCGTGGGCATTCCGCCCCTTTGAAACCGGCCATCCCGGCCCTGTAAATATTGGTAGGCGCGATTGGACTCGAACCAACGACCCCCACCATGTCAAGGTGGTGCTCTAACCAGCTGAGCTACGCGCCTAATGCGGGGCGCATCATAACCGAAAGGCCACGCCGCTGTCGAGTCGGCGCGGCTTTTTTTCATGCAAATCAGCCCACGCCGCAAAACAACTTGCTAATGAGCGTGCACCAATCGGGGAGGAACCAACATCATTGGAGCATCCCGGCCTGGATTTCATCCGTTGCTAGCGATCCTCCCTGGTATGCCACAGCCGCAGCACATAGATCGTGGATGACCGGATTTCATAGCGCATCTCGTAATGCCCTACCGGAATCCGGCGCACCTCGCGCGGTTCGAATTCTTCGAGCTTCTCGCCTATGCGCGGATTGGCAATCAGGCTGGCCGGCGCAACGGTGAGCGACTGCACGGTGCGCGCGGCCGCATCCCTGTTCACCGGCGCCAAAAACGCATACAGCCGCCAGATCGGAGAGCGCCTTGCCAGTCCACTTCAGCTCCATCAGCGCGGAACGGGCAATGGCTTGCTCGTACCGAGACTCTCAGCCCACGCCTGAACCGCCTGGTGATCGATGACGCGGCCTGCATCCACATTGGCCAGTGCCTCGCGGGTCAAACGGTTGCGCTCTTCTTCCTGAGCCACCCAAGCCGTCAACGCTTGCTTGACAATCCAGCCGCGCGACCGCTCAAGCTTCGCGGCCAGTTGATCCACCTTCTCGGCCAGCGGAAGCGGTACGTGCGCGGTCAGCACCTTGGTCTTGCTCACTGTAGTTGCAGATGCAAGGGATTCAGCATGCGCCGGCGTACTTCCGCGGCCGCTCCACCCCCTTCGATGCGGTACGGCGTTGCGTCAGCCGCTCGATCTCTTCCCTGAACCGCTCGCCGCCCAGCGCCCAGCCCTTGTGCGTGCAATCCCGAATTGCCTGCAAAGCGTCGTTCGAAACCGCCGCCCGGAACAATTGCCGGTAGGCGCTCTGGCGCCACCATGCCCGCCCGCACCGGATTCAGCTCGATGTAGCGCAACAGTGTCAGCAGGTACTGCTCGCTGTCCACCACAGCAGGACCCCATTTGTCCTCGATCGGTATCGGTTTGGCTTGTCACACCAGTAGCCAGCGCCGAATCACTTCGTAATGCGCACCATCAGCCTCGGTGCGCGAGATCACCAGCACGAACTCGCTGATCGGCCAGCGTACCGGCGTGCAGTCCGGCGCTTCGCCGCCAGCTGAATTGCGCAGCAGGGTGACGTGCGGCACGTGCGGGCGCGCATCGACGGCAAAGCCGGCGCCCTGCAAGGCGGCGTTCAGCGCACCAACCAGGTCGAGGTGCTGCGGCGGCGTCCGGCTCGCGCCCAGCCAGCCGATGCGGTTGTGCCGCCAGTAGCCAGCCTGATCGAGGACAAGTTCGTAGGGCTCGGTATGGACGCTGTCGGCACAGGCGGCCAGGACATCCAGTTGATCGACCGCTGTGCTGCCAAGAAAGGCCAGGGTGATGTGCAGGGTGTCGGCGCGCATGCGGCGTCCGCCCCAGTGCTGGTGCAACCACTTGCCGGTGCGGTTCAGCGCATCGCGGGTGGCGTCGTCGGGCCACAGGGCGAAGAACAGGCGCAGCGTGTCAGGTTTTTCCGGGCTGGATTCGGCCCGGTCGGTTTCTGCAGGGCCGGGTTCAGCCACGCACGATCAGGCACACCGCTTCGGCGGCGATGCCTTCGCCGCGCCCGGTGAAGCCGAGTTTTTCGGTGGTGGTGGCCTTGACGTTGACGCGGTCGAGACTGACGCCGAGATCGTCGGCGATGTGCGCGGCCATGCGCGCGATGTGCGGCGCCATCTTGGGCGCCTGGGCGATGATCGTGGCGTCGACGTTGCCGACCTGCCAGGCGCGTTCTTTCAACTGCTCTGCAACGCGGCGCAGGAGGATGCGGCTATCGATGCCAGCGTAGGCCTTGTCGGTGTCGGGGAAGTGGCGGCCGATGTCGCCCAGCCCGGCCGCGCCCAGCAAGGCGTCGCAGATGGCGTGCAGCAGCACGTCGGCGTCGGAGTGGCCGGCAAGGCCTCGCTCGTAGGGAATGTCGACGCCGCCGAGGATGAGCCTGCGGTTTTCGGCGAAGGCGTGGACGTCGAAGCCGTGGCCGACGCGAATGTCACTCATTGAGTTTCCCCAGAATCAGGCTCGCCAGTTCCAGGTCCTGCGGGTAGGTGACCTTGAGGTTGCGGCTGTCGGACTCGACCAACCGCGGCTGCAAGCCTATTTGTTCAATCGCCGAGGCCTCGTCGGTCATGTCGCTGCTGGCGACGCGCAGCGCTTCAGTCAGCTTGCCATGGCGGAACATCTGCGGGGTTTGCGCCTGCCACAGGCCGGCGCGCGGCACGGTGGCCTCGGCCCGCGGCCCGGAGATCGTGTCCGCAGCGGCACGCTTGAGCGTGTCGGCCACCGGCACGGCGAGCAGTCCGCCGACCGGGTCATCCGCCACTTCATCCAGCAGCTTGCTCAGCATTTCGTCCGGCAGACAAGGACGCGCGGCATCGTGCACCAGCACCCAATCGTCCGGCTCGCAGATTTTCGAGATGGCGTCGAGGCCGTTCAACACGGTTTCGGCACGGGTGGCGCCGCCGCAGCGCAGCACCTCGATGCGCTCTTCCCAGCCCTGCCACGCGTAGTTGTTCCAGCGTTTGTCGGTGGGCGACAGCACGACAAAAATCTTGGTGAGGCGGGGCTCGCGCGCCAGCACCATCATCGCGTGCGCAATCATGGGCACCGCATTGAGCGGCATGTACTGCTTTTCGATGCTCCCGCCCATGCGTGAGCCCGAGCCGGCCGCGGGAATCAGCGCGTAAAAATTCATGCGTCTCCTCCGGGCGCCAATACATCACGGTTACCGTTCGACTGCATCGACGACACGAGTCCTGCGCGCTCCATGTCCTCGATCATGCGGGCAGCACGGTTGTAGCCGATGCGCAGCTGGCGCTGCACCGACGAGATCGACGCGCGGCGCGACTTCAGCACGTAGGCGACGGCCTGGTCGTACAGCGGGTCGGCTTCCGCCGCCTCGCCGAATTCGTTGCCGCCCTCGCCTGCCTCTTCCGGCGATTCGAGCACGCCTTCAATGTAGTCGGGTTCGCCCAGCGCCTTCAGGTAATCGACGACGCGGTGGACTTCGGCATCCGACACGAAGGCGCCATGCACCCGCTGCGGCAGCCCGGTGCCGGGCGGCAGGTAGAGCATGTCGCCCTGCCCCAGCAGCGCCTCGGCGCCCATCTGGTCGAGAATCGTGCGCGAGTCGATCTTGCTGGAGACCTGGAACGCGATGCGGGTCGGGATGTTGGCCTTGATCAGGCCGGTGATGACGTCGACCGATGGCCGCTGCGTCGCCAGGATCAGGTGGATGCCGGCCGCGCGCGCTTTTTGCGCCAGCCGCGCGATCAGTTCCTCGACCTTCTTGCCGACCACCATCATCAGGTCGGCGAGCTCGTCGATCATCACCACGATCATCGGCATCGTTTCCAGCGGTTCGGGGTTGTCCGGCGTCAGGCTGAACGGATGGGTCAGCGGCGTGCCGGCTTTCTTGGCGTCGCGCACCTTCTGGTTGTAGCTGGCGAGGTTGCGCACGCCGACCGCCGACAGCAGCTTGTAGCGCCGCTCCATTTCGGCCACGCACCAGTTGAGCGCGCTGGCGGCCTGCTTCATGTCGGTGACCACCGGCGCCAGCAGATGCGGAATGCCTTCGTAGATCGACAGCTCCAGCATCTTGGGGTCGACCATGATCATGCGCACGGCGGACGGG
>JAKACL010000005.1 GCA_021821425.1 Pseudomonadota bacterium | reverse complement strand
TCGACCACCGCACCCAGCACCGCAGTCAGCGGCGCGGTCTGCGCCGCCTCGATGCTGTCGAGCCGGATGATGTGATAACCAAAATCGGATTCCACCGGCCCGCGGATTTCGTTCGGCTTCATGCTGAACACCGCGTCCTCGAACGGCTTGACCATCATGCCGCGACCAAAGCTGCCCAGGTTGCCGTCCATCGCGGCAGAGCCCGGGTCCTGCGATTCGCTGCGCGCCAGTTCGGCGAAACGCGCCGGGTTTTTCTGCAAGATTTGCATTAACTCGATCGCTTTCGACTTGGCCTGCGCGCGCGTCGCCGCATCGGCCTCCTTGCCTGCGGCAATCAGAATGTGGCTTGCGCTGCGCTGCTCGGGCTGGCCGAACTGCGCGGCATTGGCTGCGTAGTAATCCGCGACCGCCTGCTCGCTCACGTTGATGCCCGCTGCCACGCCGGCGATGTCCAGCGTCAGATACTCGACGCGCACCTGCTCGGGTTCGGTGTACTCGGCCCGCTTGGCTGCGTACTCCCGCTCCACGTCGGCGGGCGTCACCTGAACCTGTGCGGCAACAGCGGACGCCGGAATGTCGGCCCAGGCAATTTCACGCTGCTGCGCAACCAGGCGGGCGATCTGCGTCAGCGACGCGCTGGATGCAAACGCCCCGAGCGACACCGGGCTTGCAATCGTTTCCAGCATGAAGGACTGCCGCAATTCGTTCTCGAACTGGGCGGGCGTGCGGCCATTCTGGCGCAGCACGGCTTCGTAGCGCTGCGGCGAGAACGCACCGTCCTGCTGAAATGCAGGAATCTGCGCCAGCACCGATGCGATGTAGGCGTCCGGCGCATAAAGCTTGAGCTTGTGTGCTTCCTGCAGCAACGCTTTGCGCTCGATCAGGCTGTCGAGTACCTGCTGGCGGAATTCCGCAGTCTCGGTGGCGGCACGGTCGAAGGCGGGGCCGAGCGATTCGCGCATGCGTTCGCTTTGCGCCTGGATTTCGCGGGTGAGCTCTTCGCGCGAGACGGCCGTGTCGCCTATTTCGGCGACCACGCCGCCGCTACGATCACCCGACATGTAGGAATCGACACCGAACAGGGCGAACGTCACGGCGATCAGGCCCAGAATAATCTTGGCCACCCAGCCCTTTGCATGTTTGCGGATTGCTTCGAGCACGGTCTTCTACTCCGGTTATTGCATCATATGGATTTTCGCGCACTTTGCGTCTCGCGTCTCGTCTGCTGCAAGGAAAAATCGCACCCAGCCGAAAATCGGCGACACGCAAATTGCATAAATGAAAAAAGGCGAACTCGCGTTCGCCTTTTCGATGTTGGCGGAGTGGACGGGACTCGAACCCGCGACCCCCGGCGTGACAGGCCGGTATTCTAACCAACTGAACTACCACTCCCTGATACTGCAAGACGGTGCTGCCCAGACTCGGACGGCTTGTTATTCTTGACCCTGCTGGTGGGTGCTGAGGGGCTCGAACCCCCGACATTCGCCGTGTAAGGGCGACGCTCTACCAGCTGAGCTAAGCACCCGACAAAGACCAAAATTTTACAACATTTCTTCTGATCTTGCCAAATGCGAATTGCGTTTTTTATTAGTTGATGGCGTCTTTCAGACCCTTGCCGGCGCGGAACTTCGGCACCTTGGCGGCCTTGATCTTGATCGCTGCGCCGGTGCGCGGGTTACGGCCCGTACGTGCTGCGCGCTTGCCTACGTAGAAGCTGCCAAAGCCCACCAGCGTCACCATGTCGCCTTTTTTCAGCGCTTTTTTCACGGCCTCGACCGCAGCATCGAGCGCCCGACCGGCAGCAGCCTTGGAAATGTCGGCCGAGTCGGCGATGGCATCAATCAGTTCGGATTTGTTCACGTGTTGTCCCCTTCACTAAAGTGGCACAGGAAAACCCTGTGGGCGCTTTTATAACAATCCGCAAAACCTTGTGTCAAGCGGTTTTCCGGGCAATCGACAAAAAAATCCCGCGACTGGCGCGGGATTCAGCAATGCGATCAAAAAAGCTCAATGCTTGAGCGCGGCGGCAGCGCTGTCGTCGTCTTCTGGCACAGCGATTGCTGGCGCGTTCGCCTCGGGCTCGTCCGACAACGGCTCAGGAACATGTTCCAGTGCCAATTCAAGAACTTGCTCAATCCACTTGACCGGATGGATGTCGAGCTTGTTCTTGATGTTGTCGGGGATCTCGGTCAGATCCTTGACGTTTTCCTGCGGGATCAGCACCGTCTTGATTCCGCCGCGATGCGCCGCCAACAATTTTTCCTTCAAGCCGCCGATCGGCAAAACTTCGCCGCGCAATGTAATTTCACCCGTCATTGCGACGTCCGCCCGCACCGGGATGCCGGTGAGAATCGACACCATCGAGGTGCAGATCGCAATACCGGCCGACGGACCGTCCTTCGGCGTCGCGCCTTCCGGCAGGTGGATATGGATGTCGCGCTTCTGGTAGAAGTCGTCCTGGATGCCCAGTTTGCGCGCGCGCGAGCGCACCACGGACAGCGCAGCCTGGATGGATTCCTGCATCACCTCGCCGAGCTTGCCGGTGGTGGTCATCTTGCCGCGTCCGGGCAATGAAACCGCTTCGATGGTCAGCAGTTCGCCACCGACTTCGGTCCACGCCAGACCCGTGACCTGACCCACCTGGTTGTTCTGTTCGGCAATACCGAAACTGAAGCGCCGCACGCCAAGGTATTTCTCCAGATTGCGTGACGTTACCGAGATCTTGCTCTTCTGCTTTTTAAGCAACAGCGCCTTGACTGCCTTGCGGCAAATCTTGGACACCTCGCGCTCGAGACTGCGCACGCCCGCCTCGCGCGTATAGTAGCGCACGATGTCGCGCAGGGCGGATTCGGCAATCGCGAGTTCGCCTTCCTTGATGCCATTGACCTTGAGCTGCTTGGGCACCAGATAGCGCAGGGCGATGTTGATCTTCTCGTCCTCGGTGTAGCCCGACAGGCGGATCACTTCCATCCGGTCCAGGAGCGGCGCCGGCAAATTGAGCGAGTTGGCGGTGGCAACGAACATCACATCCGACAGGTCGTATTCGACCTCGATGTAATGATCCTGGAAGGTGTGGTTCTGCTCGGGATCGAGCACTTCCAGCAATGCCGAGGACGGGTCGCCGCGGAAATCCTGGCCCATCTTGTCGACTTCGTCGAGCAGGAACAGCGGATTGCGCACCCCGACCTTGGTCAGACTTTGCAGGATCTTGCCCGGCATCGAACCGATGTAGGTACGACGGTGGCCACGGATCTCGGATTCGTCGCGCACGCCGCCGAGCGCCATGCGCACGAACTTGCGGTTGGTCGCGCGCGCAATGGACTGGCCGAGCGAAGTCTTGCCGACGCCTGGTGGGCCCACCAGGCACAGGATTGGCGCTTTTACCTTGTCGACACGCTGCTGCACCGCGAGATACTCGAGGATGCGTTCCTTGACCTTGTCGAGGCCATAGTGGTCCTCGTCGAGCACGCGCTCGGCCTTGAGCAGGTCCTTGCTGATCTTGGTTTTCTTTTTCCACGGCAGGCCGACCATCGCTTCGATGTAGCTGCGGATCACGGTGGCTTCAGCCGACATCGGCGACATCATGCGCAGCTTTTTCAGCTCGCCGAGTGCTTTGGCCTCGGCCTCCTTAGACATGCTGGCTTGCCGCACGCGGCCTTCCAGCTCTTCCAGTTCGGCACCTTCCTCGATGTCGCCCAGTTCCTTCTGGATCGCCTTGACCTGCTCGTTGAGGTAATACTCGCGCTGGCTCTTCTCCATCTGGCGCTTGACGCGGCCGCGGATGCGCTTTTCCACCTGCAGGATGTCGAGTTCCCCCTCCAGCAGGCCGAGCAGATGTTCCAGGCGCTTGTTGACGCCGATCATCTCCAGCACTTCCTGCTTCTGCTCCAGCTTCAGCGGCAGATGCGCAACGATGGTGTCGGCCAGCCGGCCGCCTTCGTCGATGCCCGACAGCGAAGTCAAAATTTCCGGCGGAATTTTCTTGTTCAGTTTGACGTACTGGTCGAACTGCGTCAGCAGGGCTCGACGCATGGCCTCCACCTCAACCAGTTCCTCGCCTTCGGCGGGCAGGATTTCGGCGCGCGCGGACAAGTGCGTGCCGACATCGGTCACGTCCAGCACGCGGGCGCGCTGATTGCCCTCCACCAGCACCTTGACCGTACCATCGGGCAATTTGAGCATCTGCAGGACGGTGGCCACGCTGCCGGTATCGTAAAGATCAGCCGGCGTGGGATCGTCCTGTGCGGCGGTTTTTTGCGCCACCAGCAGGATGCTCTTGCCGGATTCCATCGACGTTTCCAGCGCCTTGATCGACTTGGGACGGCCGACGAAGAGCGGGATGACCATATGGGGGAAAACCACCACGTCCCTAAGCGGCAACAGCGGCAGATCGACCTGTTCCTTGGAGGTGTTGTCGCTCATCATGTTTTCCTGGTAAGGGTTGAGGAAAGGATGCGCGGCATTTCAACCACGCTCATCCACAGTTGGGGGGCATAGTTTGGAAATCAAGGTGGCTGACAGGTTCCCTATCAGCCATTTTACTTCAGGCGCCTGCAGCCAGCGGCTGCTCGCCCTCGTCCGAATAAATCAGCAAGGGCTTGCCGTCACCGCTCACCAGCCCGTTGTCCACCACCACCTTGACGACCCCTTTGAGGGAGGGAAGATCGTACATGGTGTCGAGCAGCGCATGTTCGATGATCGAACGCAGCCCACGCGCGCCGGTGCGGCGCGCCAGCGCGCGTTTGGCGATGGCATTCAGTGCATCCTCGCGGAATTCGAGATCGACGCCTTCCATCTTGAAGAGTTTGATGAACTGCTTGGTCAGCGCGTTCTTCGGCTCGGTCAGAATCTGCACCAGCGCGGCCTCATCCAGCTCATCCAGGGTGGCGACGACCGGCAAACGTCCGACAAATTCAGGGATCAGGCCATATTTGATCAGATCTTCGGGTTCAACCTGATGCAGCAGTTCGACATCGCGCTTGGTTTCGTCGACATTCTTGACCTGCGCGCCGAAGCCGATGCCGCCCTTTTCGGTGCGGCCGCGAATGACTTTTTCCAGTCCGCTGAAGGCACCGCCGCAAATGAACAGGATGTTGCTGGTGTCGACCTGGACGAATTCCTGATTCGGGTGCTTGCGCCCGCCCTGCGGCGGCACCGAGGCGGTGGTGCCCTCGATCAGCTTGAGCAGCGCCTGCTGCACGCCTTCGCCGGACACGTCGCGGGTGATCGACGGGTTGTCGGCCTTGCGCGAAATCTTGTCGATTTCATCGATGTAGACGATGCCCTGCTTGGCCTTGTCGACGTCGTAGTCGCACTTCTGCAAGAGCTTCTGGATGATGTTCTCGACATCCTCACCCACGTAGCCCGCTTCGGTCAGCGTGGTCGCGTCGGCGATCACAAAAGGCACATTCAGCAGGCGCGCCAGCGTTTGCGCGAGCAGGGTCTTGCCCGAACCGGTCGGGCCGATCAGCAGGATATTGCTCTTGGCCAGCTCGACGTCGCCGGTACCGGCATTGCTGCGGAGGCGTTTGTAATGGTTATAGACTGCGACCGCGAGCGCCTTTTTGGCCTGGCTCTGGCCGATCACGTACTGGTCCAGGATGCCGCTGATCTCATGCGGCGTCGGCAGATCGGAGCTGGCGCCCTTCTGGCTGTCGGCCTGCTGGATTTCCTCGCGGATGATGTCGTTGCACAGCTCGACGCACTCGTCGCAGATGAATACCGACGGTCCGGCAATCAGCTTGCGCACTTCGTGCTGGCTCTTGCCGCAGAAGGAGCAGTAGAGAAGTTTGTCGCTCGATCCTTTGTCTGCCATGCCCATATCCTTGCCTAGTTGCCCGATGCTTCGATGCGGCTGGTCAACACCTTGTCGACCAGACCATACTTCACTGAATCGTCCGCGCTCATGAAGTTGTCGCGATCGGTGTCGCGCTCGATCACTTCAATGCTCTGTCCGGTGTGCTTGGCCAGCATCTCGTTGAGACGCGACTTCAAATAGAGGATTTCCTTGGCGTGGATGGCGATATCCGACGCCTGGCCCTGGAAGCCGCCCAGCGGCTGGTGGATCATTACGCGCGAATTGGGCAGGCAGTAGCGCTTGCCCTTGGCGCCCGCAGTCAGCAGGAACGCGCCCATGCTGGCGGCCTGGCCGATGCACAGGGTCGACACGTCCGGCTTGATGAACTGCATGGTGTCGTAGATCGCCAGCCCCGCCGACACCGAACCGCCGGGCGAGTTGATGTAGAGGTAGATGTCCTTGTCGGGGTTTTCCGACTCCAGGAACAGCATCTGCGCAACCACCAGGTTGGCGGTTGAATCGTTCACCGGACCCACCAGGAAAATAACCCGTTCCTTGAGCAGGCGCGAGTAGATGTCGTAGGCGCGTTCGCCGCGCCCGCTTTGCTCGACGACCATGGGCACCAGCCCCAGGCCCTGCGGCTCAAAGGAGCGGGCGCCGGAAACGCCGTGTTCAAAATCAATGTGCATCAGGCACGTCCCATCAAATCTTCAAAGGAGGTTGTCACGTTTTCCACTTGGGCCTGACCTGCGACCCATGCTACCACATTCTCTTCCAGCGCCAGGGACTCGATCTCCTGCATCCGTTCCGGGCTCTGGTAGTACCACTGCACCACTTGCACCGGGTCCTCGTAGCTCTCTGCCTGTTCGGCAATCAGCGTACGAATCTGCTCGGGCTGGGCCTTGAGCGCATTGGCCTGCACGATCTCGGCCAGGATCAGCCCCAGCCGGACGCGGCGTTCGGCCTGTCCTGTAAACATATCGGCTGAAAGCTTCATGGTCTGAACCCCACGCGACTGCATATCCGCTTCGGTCATTTTCATCAGACGGTCGGTTTCCATCGCCACCAGGCTCTGCGGCAGATCCAGCGTGCTTTTCTGCAGCAGCAACTCCATCGCCTGCTCTTTCAGCTTGGCCTGCGCACGGCGCCTCACTTCGCGCTCCAGATTGGCCTTGACCTCGGCCCTGAGCTTGTCGACGTCGCCGTCCTCGACGCCCAGGGCTTTGGCGAAATCCGCGTCGACGGGCGGCAGCACAGGAGTTTCCACCGCCTTGACCTGCACCTCGAAGTGCGCCCGCTTGCCCGCAAGGTGCGCTGCAGCATAGTCGGCCGGGAAGCTCATGTCGAAACCCTTGTTGTCCCCCGCCTTGACGCCGATCAGGCTCTGCTCGAAATCCTTCAGCAGACGGCCTTCGCCGATCACTGCAGCGAAGTCCTCGCCCTGCCCGCCTTCGAACGCCACGCCGTCCACAGTGCCCTGGTAGTCGAACTTGACCAGGTCGCCCTCCGCCGCCGCTTTGTCGGTCGGCTCGAAAGTACGGCGCTGCTTCTGCAGCACGTTCAGCGTCTTGTCCACTTCCGCTTCACCCAGCTCGACGATCGGACGGCTGATCCGGCCGCCGGTCAGGTCGCCGACCTTCACTTCAGGATAGACCTCAAAATGCGCGCTGAACGTCATTTCGACCGCATTGTCCGCGCCGGCTTTCTGCTCGAAGCGCGGGTAGCCGGCGATTTTCAGCTGGTGGGTCTGCACCGCCTCGCCGAAGCGGGTTTGCAGGGTTTCGCCCAGCACCTCCTGACGCACGCCGGGCCCATGCTGGCGTGCCACCGCAGCTAGCGGCGCCTTGCCGGGGCGGAAACCGTCCATCTTGACCTTGCGCGCCAGCCGTTTGAGGCGGCTCTGCACTTCGGTTTCCAGCGGGCCGGTGGGCACGCTGATGTCCAGGCGCCGGGCCAGACCTTCGAGAACTTCAAGATTTGCTTGCATCAAAATACTTCCTGCTGATTTTAGGGATGGGTAAGGCAAAAACCAATGGTGCGGGAGGGGGGACTCGAACCCCCACGCCTTGCGGCGCTGGAACCTAAATCCAGTGCGTCTACCAATTCCGCCACTCTCGCGGCGTAGCCGCAAAACTATCGACCAATAAGTGTAATATAATCAATGTGATGCTGTCACCCAAGCCCAACCGGCATCCCGCCTAAGTCTTTATTCCCATTCCGTTTTTTTATTGCCGGTGCCGGTCGAACACTACGAAAATTTCCCCGTTGCGTCCTGGTTGCTGCCGAAAAGGCTGCGCCGTCCGGTCGAAGCGATCTACCGGTTTGCACGCAGCGCGGACGACATTGCCGACGAAGGCGACGCGCCCGCCGAAGCGCGCCTGACCCAGCTGGCGGCCTACCACAGCGAACTGGATCGCATCGAGCGCGGCGAAACGCCTACCGACCCGGTATTCGGGCCGCTTGCCGCCGAAATCCGCACCCACGCAATCCCGATGGCGCCGTTTCGCGACCTGCTGTCGGCCTTCAAGCAGGATGTGGAAAAAACCCGCTACGCCAGTTTCGGCGAAGTGATGGACTACTGCCGCCGCTCGGCCAATCCGGTGGGGCGTCTGATGCTGCATCTGTACGGCGACAGCGATTCCCGTCACCTGGCCTATTCCGATGCCATCTGCAGCAGTCTGCAATTGATCAATTTTCTGCAGGATATCGCCATCGATTTTCGCAAGGACCGCATCTACCTGCCGCAGGACGAACTCGCCGCCCACCACGTCAGTGAAGCACAGATTGCCGAAGGCGACACGCGCGGACTGTGGCACACGATGATGCACCGGCAGATCGAACGTGCGCGCAAACTGCTGCAAGCCGGCGCGCCGCTCGGCCGGGCGCTCAAGGGACGCGTCGGGCTGGAGCTTCGCGTCACCATCCGCGGGGGCGAGACCATACTGAAGAAGCTGCATGCCGATCCCGGCTGCGTGTTCCACGACCGCCCGGTGCTGACGAAAAAGGACTGGCTTTTCATGCTCGCGCGCGGAATTTATTGAACATGGATGTCCACCAGTACTGCCAGGATCGCGCCGCTGCCAGCGGCTCCAGCTTCTACTACAGCTTCGTCTTTTTGCCCCCTGCCACGCGGCGCGCGATCACCGCGTTCTACGCGCTGTGCCGCGAGCTCGACGACGTGGTGGATGAATGCCACGAGCGCCAGGTGGCCGAGGCCAAGCTCGACTGGTGGCGCGATGAAATCGCGCGCTTTGCGGCAGGCGCGCCGCAGCACCCATCTACCCGCGCGCTTGCCGACACGCCACAGGGGCGAGCCATTCCGGCGGCGCTGCTGCTCGAAATCGTCGACGGCATGGCGATGGATCTCGATTTCACGCGCTACCCCGATTTCAAGTCGCTCCGCCTCTACTGCTACCGCGTGGCCGGCGTGGTGGGGGAAGTGGCGGCGGGGATATTCGACGGCGCGCGCAACGCGGACGACCGCGAGATTCGTCGCTATGCCCACGAACTGGGATTGGCATTCCAGCTCACCAACATCATCCGCGACGTCGGCGAGGACGCGCGGCGCGGCCGCATCTACCTGCCGCAGGACGAGCTCGCGCGTTTCGGCGTCGCCGAATCCGATCTGCTGAACGGCCGCGACACGCCGGCATTCCAGGCGCTGCTGCAGTTCCAGTACGAACGCGCACAGGCGCACTACGACACCGCGCTGGCCGCGCTGCCTGCGCGCGCACGCCGCGCGCAGCGTCCGGGCCTGGTGATGGCGGCGATTTATCGCACGCTGCTGGACGAAATCCGGCGCGACCGCTTTCCGGTCTTGCGCGCGCGCGTGGCGCTCACGCCGCTGCGCAAGCTGTGGCTCGCCAGCCGCACCTGGCTGTTTCCATGACGCCGCATGTGGCGGTGGTCGGCGGCGGCTGGGCCGGCTGCGCCGCGGCGCTGACGCTCGCCGAAGCCGGGGTGGCGGTTACCCTGTTCGAGGCCAGCCGCACGCTGGGCGGCCGCGCGCGCGCCGTCAAACTCGACGGCCAGGCCCTCGACAACGGCCAGCACATCCTGCTCGGCGCGTATCAACAGGCGCTGGAGCTGATCGAGCGACTGCATCCTGCCGCGGCGCCGGCGGGCCTGTGGCGGTTGCCGCTCACGCTTGAGCAGCCGCCCGATTTCAGTCTCGCCTGTCCGCGCCTGCCTGCGCCGCTGCATCTCGCCGCGGGCATGTTCGCCGCGCGTGGCTTGAGCTGGAGCGACAAGCTGGCAGCCGCGCGCTGGGCATATGCCCAGACCCGCGGCTCCGAGGACGCCCTCGACGGCAGCGTCCGCCACTTCACTGCCACGCAGCCGGAAAAACTCAACCGCCTGCTCTGGCATCCGCTGTGCGTGTCCGCACTCAACACGCCGCCTGACATCGCCAGCGCGCAGGTCTTCCGCAATGTGCTTCGCGCCGCCTTTGGCGGACGCAGTTCCCACAGCGACCTGTTGCTGCCGCGCCTGGATCTGACCGCGCTGTTTCCCGCGCCTGCCGTCGCTCGCCTGAAGGAACACGGCGGCAGCGTGCGCCTGGGCTGCCGGGTGACCACACTCGCGGCAGCGACCGATGCCATCACGCTGGGCACGCGCGACGAATCGGCGATTTTCTTCACCCATGCCATTCTCGCCGTTGCGCCGCAGCACCTGCCCATGCTGGCAGCCCAGGTGCCCGCGCTGGAGGCCATTGCCCGCCAGGTGGCGACGTATGCCTATCAGCCGATCGCCACCGCCTACCTCCAGTACGAGCCCGATTTCCGCCTGGCCAAGCCGCTTTTCGCGCTGACGGACGGACCGGCGCAGTTCGTGTTCGACCGCGGCCAGAGCCATGGACAGTCCGGCCTGCTGGCGCTGGTGGCCAGCGCGGCCACGCATCTGCCGGCGGACTGGGTGGATCAGGCCGCGGCGCAGGTGCAGCGCATTGTCCGGCCGGGCACTCTACGCTGGCGCAAAAGCATCGTCGAGAAGCAGGCGACCTATTCCTGCGTGCCCGGCCTGCCGCGCCCTGCCGTCGCCACCCCGCACCCACGCATTTTTCTGGCGGGCGATTACACGGCCGGGCCGTATCCCGCCACACTCGAAAGCGCAACACAGAGCGGAGTACAATCGGCCGCCTTGGTTCTTGAAACGCTATGAAAGACTATCTTCCCGCCTCCGATCTGCTCGCCGGCCGCGTCATCCTGGTCACCGGCGCCAGCGCCGGACTGGGTCGCGCCGCCAGCCTGGCATATGCACGCCATGGCGCCACTGTCGCGCTGCTGGCGCGCAACGAAGCCGGACTCGATGCGGTCTACGACGAAATCGTCGCCGCCGGCGGCCCCGAGCCGGCGATGTTTCCCTACGATCTGGCTGCCGCCGACGACCGCAGTCTGGACATCCTCGCCGGCACGCTCGCGCAGCATCTGAAGCGCCTCGACGGCGTGCTGCACAGCGCGCACCAGTTCTACACCCTGACCCCGCTGGAACTGCAGACGCTGGAACAGTGGCAGACGCTGATGCGGGTGAACCTGCTCGCGCCTTTCGCCCTCACCCGTGCCTGCCTGCCGCTGCTGCGGCAGTCGCCCGACGCCTCGGTGGTGTTCACCGGCGAAACGCACGGCCACCGCCCCTCTGCCTATTGGGGCGGCTACGCGGTGGCGAAATCCGGCCTGGAAACCCTGACTCGCATCTGGGCGGACGAGCTGGACGCCGAAAGCACGCTGCGCATCAACACACTGATCCCTGGCCAGGTGGCCACCACATTGCGCACGCGCACCCATCCCGGACTGCCGGCCGAGGCCGTACCTGCAATAGACGACCTGATGCCGTGGTATCTCTACCTGATGGGCATCGACAGTCGCGCGGTGCGAGGACAGATTATCGAATGCCAGCCCTGAACCACGCCCAGGAAACCGCCAGCCTGCACATTGGCCGCTACGAAGTCCTCGATGAAATCGGACAGGGTGCGATGGGCACGGTGCACCGTGCACGCGACCCGCTGATCGAGCGGACGGTGGCGATCAAGGTGGTGCCGATCGCGCAGTTGCAGCAGGAAGGCGCCGACGCAGAATCGCGTTTCCTGCGCGAGGCGCAAAGCGCCGGACGGCTCTCCCACCCCAACATCGTGACCATCTACGACGTGGGCGAAGCCGACGGGCTCGCCTACATCGCCATGGAATACCTGCCCGGCGTCACCTTGCGCGACATCATGAACCGGGGCCCGCTGCCGCTCGACCTGGCCCTCGACACCGCCGCGCAGATGGCCAGCGCACTGGCGTTTGCCCACGAGCACGGTGTCATTCACCGCGACATCAAGCCCGCCAACGTCGTCGTCACCGGCCGCCACGGGCGCGTCAAGCTGACCGACTTCGGCATCGCCCACCTCGCCAACAGCGACCGCACGCAGACTGGGCAGATGCTGGGGTCGCCGCGCTACATGTCGCCGGAGCAGGCCATGGGGCGCGAGATCGATGGGCGCGCGGACATCTTTTCGCTCGGTGCGGTGCTCTATGAAATGATCACCGGCCAGTACGCGTTCGACGGCGAAAGCCTGGCCGGAATTGTCTACCGCGTCATCAACGACACGCCGCCGCCCGCCGAGCAACTGCGTCCGGGCCTGCCGGCCTGGTTGAACGAGTTGCTGGCGTGCATGCTCGACAAGCAGCCGGAAAACCGCCCCGACGCCCGCACGCTGGTCAAGGCCTTGCACGCGCTGAGCGTCGCCGCGCCGGCGCCGTTGCCGGTCGTCGCGCCCCCTCCGCCGCGCGTGCCGCGCCTGCTGTCCGCGCTGGCCTTCGGCACTCCGCTCGGCGTGCTGCTGTTGATCGGCGTCGGCATCATCCTGGTCGATTATTTTCTGCCCACGCCCCAGATGGACACACCGACGTCTATGGACACGCCGACGTTTATGGAGGCGCCGGCGACGCTACCCGCCCACACGGCCCCCCTGCGCGCGCCCCCCCTCGCCGATACCCCGTCTCCCGCAGCACCCAGCCCGCCAGCAAAACCGGACCCCTACCTTGAGGGGCTCGACAAGAAACAGGTCGAACTGCGCATCCGGCGCACCGAACTGCTGCTGCAATACACCGACCAGCATCCCGACGTGGTGCAGGTGGACCGGCAGCTCGAGCAGTTGCGCAGTGAACGCCGCCGTCACCTGCGGCAACAGCAGGCCCGCTGATTCTTCACCAGTTGGTCTCGTGCTCGGCGGTTGCCGACACCCGGTGGATGCTGAGATCGGCGCCGTTGAATTCCGCCTCCGGATCGAGGCGCAGGCGGGTGACCTGCTTCAGCAGCCCGTAGACCACCAGGCTGCCGACCACGGCCACCGCCACCCCGCCCAGCGTGCCCACAATCTGCGCCGCCAGGCTGACGCCACCGATGCCACCCAGCGCCTGGCTGCCGAAGATGCCTGCAGCGATGCCGCCCCAGGCACCGCACAGGCCATGCAGCGGCCAGACGCCGAGCACATCGTCGATCTTCCAGCGGTTCTGCGTCACCATGAACATCCACACGAACAGCGCGCCGGCAATCGCGCCCGTGGCAAGCGCGCCGATCGGATGCATCAGGTCGGACCCGGCACACACGGCCACCAGCCCGGCCAGCGGACCGTTGTGGATGAAGCCGGGGTCGTTGCGACCGATCACCAGCGCGGCGAGCGTGCCGCCCACCATCGCCATCAGCGAGTTGACCGCGACGAGGCCCGACACCGCCTCGATCAGCTGCGCCGACATCACGTTGAAACCGAACCACCCTACCGTCAGGATCCACGCGCCGAGCGCCAGAAACGGAATATTGGACGGCGGGTGCGCCGAAACCAGGCCGTCCTTGGTATAGCGGCCGCGCCGCGCGCCCAGCAGCAGCACCGCAGGCAGCGCGATCCAGCCGCCCACCGCATGCACCACCACCGAACCGGCAAAGTCGTGGAAACGGGCGCCGAAGCTGGCTTCCAGCCAATCCTGTAGGCCATAGTTGCCGTTCCAGACGATGCCCTCGTAAAACGGGTAGACCAGACCCACCAGCACAAACGTCGCCGCCAGTTGCGGATTGAAGCGGGCGCGTTCGGCGATGCCGCCGGACACGATCGCCGGGATCGCCGCTGCAAAGGTCAGCAGGAAAAAGAACTTGACCAGGTCGTAGCCATTCTTCGCCGACAGCACCTCCGCACTGGAGAAGAAGCTGACGCCGTAGGCGACGCTGTAGCCGATGAAGAAATAGGCAATGGTCGACACCGAGAAATCGGTGAGGATCTTGACCAGGGCGTTGACCTGATTCTTCTTGCGCACCGTGCCCAGCTCGAGAAACGCAAACCCGGCGTGCATCGCCAGCACCATGATCCCGCCCAACAACACGAACAACACATCACTGCCTGATTTCAGCGCTTCCATTTGCCGGCTCCCGATTGAATGCCGGCTGTTTAAAGCAAGCGGCGTTCCTGAAGATTAAGCCATTGATTTATATGGGAACGACTGCAAGACCCTGCAGCGACAAGCACCACATCGGTGCGTAGCGCACCATATTGATGCATTACTTGACGTCGCGCGGCTCCGCGTCGGACGGGTTGGAGCCGATGCGATCCAGCTCGGCGTCCATATCGGACTCGGACATCGGCGTGTAATCGGGCTCGGCTTCGGTGTCCGGCTTGGGCTTCGCGATCATCGACGCGACGATGATGCCGAGTTCGTACAGCAGCCACATCGGCATCGCGAGCATAAACTGCGAAATCACGTCGGGCGGGGTGAAAATCGCGCCGATGACGAACGCGCCGACGACGACATAGGGGCGGATTTCGCGCAGCTTGGCAATCGACACCATGCCCATCTTGACCAGCAACACCACCGCGACGGGCACCTCGAAGGTGATGCCGAAGGCCAGGAACAGCGTCATCACGAAGTCGAGATACTTGCCGATGTCGGTCATCACCGCCACGCCTTCGGGCGCGACGCCGACGATAAAGCCGAACACCACCGGGAACACCAGGAAATAGGCGAACGCCATGCCGAGCAGGAACAGGAGCACGCTGCTGATCACCAGCGGCACGCCGAGCCGCTTTTCGTGCTGGTAAAGCCCCGGCGCGACAAACGCCCACGCCTGATAAAACACCCACGGCAGCGCCAGCAGGAAGGCCGTCATCATCGTGACCTTGATCGGCACGAAAAACGGCGTGGTGACCTCGGTGGCGATCATCTGTCCGCCCTGCGGCAGGGATTCCAGCATCGGCTTGGCCAGCAGCGCATAGAGGTCCTGCGCCCACGGAAACAGCAGCACGAACAGCACCACCACTGCGATCACCGCCCGCAGCAGGCGATCTCGCATTTCAATCAGATGCGAGATGAAGGAATCTTCCGGTGAGCTCATGGGGTTTTTCCGGCAACGTCGCCGTGCGCTGTTTCCACGACCGCTGCCGGCGTGGCGGTGGCCGCATTCTGGTCAGGCTCGTCGAGCGGCAGGCTTTGCTGGGGCATCTGTTCGGTCTCCAGCCGCTGCAGCGCGGATTGGGTGACGGGGCGTTCGCCCTCGGTCGTGCCCATCGCCTTGACCACCTTGTCGACGTTGCTCGCCTCGTCGCGCAGGTAGTCGTCGACCACGGTCGCCTGCTGCTGGACATCGGCTTCCACCGATTCGACCGATTCCTTGAAGCTCTGGCCGGCCTTGCGCAACTCATCCAGCTGAATTTCGTTGCTGATGTCCGCTTTCACACTGGACACGTAGCGCTGCATGCGCCCATACAGGTGCCCTGCCGTGCGCGCAACCTTGGGCAGGCGTTCGGGGCCGATGACAATCAGCGCCACGACGCCGATGACCATGAGTTCGGAAAAGCCGATGTCGAACATTTAGGGGTCAGGGGTCAGGGGTCAGGGGCAAGGAATCAGGGGCGCGGCTGGAAGCCGCTCATTCCCTGAATCCTGAATCCTGATCCCTGAATCCTGCCTTTCACGAATTCTGCTTGTCCTTGACCTCGGCATCGATGGTGCGGCCGTCCTGGTCGGTTTTTTCGCCGATCTTCGGCGAATCGTCCTTCATGCCTTCCTTGAAGCCCTTGACCGCGCCGCCCAGATCGCCGCCGATGTTGCGCAGCTTCTTGGTGCCGAAAATCAGCAGCACCACGACCAGAACGATCAGCCAATGCCAGATGCTAAAAGTACCCATGTTATTTCTCCTGTTGTTTAACTGCGCTTGACGGGATCACCCCCGCCAAATACGTGAACGTGAATATGGAATACTTCCTGACCGCCCCCGCGCCCGGTGTTGATCAGCGTCTTGAAGCCAGCCTCCAGGCCCTGCGCCTTCGCCAGTCGCGGCGCCAGCAGCAGCATCCTGCCGAGCAGGCCCTCGTGCGCCGGCACGCAATCGGACAGGCTCGCGATGTGCGCCTTCGGAATGATCAGGACATGCACCCGCGCAAACGGATGAATATCGTGAAACGCCAGCACTTCGTCGTCTTCGTAGACCTTGCCGCTGGGGATTTCGCCGGCGACGATCTTGCAGAAAATGCAGTCACTCATGTCGATTCGCCTTTTCAGCCAGTCCTGACAGGCCCTCGCGGCGCGCCAGCTCGTTCAGCACGTCCGCCGGTTTCAGGCCCTTGTGCGCCAGCAGCACCAGGGTATGAAACCATAAATCGGCGACTTCGTAGATGATCTTTTCGGCCTGGTCGTCCTTGGCCGCCATCACCGTTTCGGTCGCCTCCTCGCCGATTTTCTTCAGGATGGCGTCGGTGCCCCTGGCATAGAGCTTCGCCACATAGGAACTGTCGGGCGATGCCTGCTTGCGCGCTTCCAGCGTTTCGGCGAGGCGGTCGAGAATGTCGCTCATTTCTGATAGATCTCGTCAGGGTTCTTCAGCACCGGGGCGGTCGTGACCCACTGGCGGTTCTCGAGCCTCTGGAAAAAACAGGATCGCCGGCCCGTATGACAGGCGATGCCGCCCACCTGTTCAATTTTAAGCAGCACCACGTCATTGTCGCAGTCGAGCCGGATTTCGCTGACGTTCTGCACATGGCCGGATTCCTCGCCCTTACGCCAGAGTTTATTGCGCGATCGCGAGAAATATACGCCGCGGCCGGTGCGTGCGGTCTCCTCAAGCGCCTCGCGGTTCATCCACGCCACCATCAGGATTTCGCCGCTGACGGCATCCTGGGCGATCGCCGGCACCAGGCCGTTCGCATCCCATTTCACGGCGTCGAGCCAGTCGCTCACAGCCGGACCTCGATGCCATGCTGCTTCATGTATTTTTTCGCTTCGTCGATACCGTACTCGCCGAAATGGAAAATGCTCGCCGCCAGCACCGCATCGGCGCGGCCTTCCTTGACGCCATCGACCAGGTGCTGGAGCGTGCCGACGCCGCCGCTGGCGATGATGGGGATGTCGACCGCGTCTGAAATGGCGCGCGTCAGGTCCAGGTCGAAGCCGCTTTTGGTGCCGTCGCGATCCATCGAGGTGAGCAGCAGTTCGCCTGCGCCCAGACTTTCCATCTTCTTCGCCCACTCGATCGCATCCAGCCCGGTGGCCTTGCGGCCGCCGTGGGTGAAAACTTCCCAGTGATCGCCCACCCGCTTGGAATCGATGGCCACGACGATGCACTGGCTGCCGTAGCGGTCGGCCGCGTTCTTCACCAGCTGCGGATTGACGACCGCCGAAGTATTGATGCTGACCTTGTCGGCGCCGGCATTGAGCAGGCGCTGCACGTCGCCCACTTCGCGCACGCCGCCGCCGACCGTCAGCGGAATGAAGACTTCGGCCGCAACCGCTTCGATGATGTGCAGGATGAGGTCGCGGTCGTCGCTGGACGCCGTAATGTCGAGAAAGGTCAGTTCGTCCGCGCCCGCCTCGTTGTAGCGGCGCGCGATTTCCACCGGATCGCCGGCGTCCTTCAGCTCGACGAAGTTGACGCCCTTGACCACGCGGCCATGGGTGACGTCGAGACAGGGGATGATGCGTTTTGCCAGCATCGGGGGGTTAAACGCCGAACACGCCGCCGGCGAGCTCGTCGGCGAGTTTCTGCGCCTCGGCGAAATCGAGCGTGCCCTGGTAGATCGCACGGCCGGTGATCGCGCCGATGATGCCGTCCTTGGCGACGGCGGAGAGCGCCCGCACGTCGTCTAGGTTGGTGACGCCGCCGCTGGCGATGACGGGGATCGACAAGGCCTGGGCAAGGCGCTGGGTCGCGTCGACATTCACCCCGGTCAGCATGCCGTCACGGCCGATATCGGTATAGATGACCGCCTCGACACCGTAGCCTTCGAAGCGCTTGGCCAGATCGATGACATCGTGACCGGTGATTTTTGACCATCCTTCGACTGCGATCTTGCCGTCCTTGGCGTCGAGCCCGACCATCACGTGGCCGGGGAAGGCGTCGCACGCTTCGTGCAGAAAGCCGGGGTTTTTCACCGCCGCAGTGCCGATGATGACGTAGCGCACGCCGTCGTCGAGGTAGCGCTCGATCGTGGCGAGGTCGCGGATGCCGCCGCCGAGCTGAACCGGCATCGCGTCGCCGACCGCATCGACGATCGAGCGGATTGCCGCGTCGTTGACCGGCTTGCCGGCAAACGCGCCGTTGAGGTCGACCAGGTGCAGGCGGCGCGCGCCGAGCTCTTTCCAGCGGCGGGCGGTGGCCGCCGGATCCTCGGAAAACACGGTGGCGCTGTCCATTTCGCCTTGTTCCAGGCGCACGCAGTGGCCGTCTTTAAGGTCGATCGCAGGAATAATTAACATGGCAAATCAGCAGGGTCGAACAGGAAAAATTAGGCGCAGGCAGCGCCGGACATATCGCAGGCGGAATCATGTTCGCCCGGATTCCAGGTTACAAAATTGCCCAGCAGCGTCAGCCCGTCGTTCTGGCTTTTTTCCGGATGAAACTGGACCGCAAAGATATTTCCCGTGGCCACTGCGCAGGTGAACGGGAAGGGATAGTGCGAGAACCCGGCGATCACATCGGGCGAGGTCGGCTGCACGAAATAGCTGTGGACGAAATAGAAGCGCGCGCCTTCCTCGATACCCACCCACAAGGGATGCGGCATCGCCTGATGGACGTTGTTCCAGCCCATGTGCGGCACCTTGAGCTTGCTGCCGTCCGAATCGACCATCGCCTCGTGCGGAAAGTGCTGGACCGTGCCGGGCAGGATGCCGAGACAGGCGGTGTCGCCTTCCTCGCTGTGCTCGAACAGCACCTGCATGCCCATGCAGATGCCGAGGAAAGGCTTGCTGCGGGCAGCGTCGACGATCACCTGGCGCAGGCCGCGCGCGTCGATTTCGCGCAGGCAGTCGGGCGCCGCGCCCTGCCCCGGAAACACCACGCGGCCGGCTTCGGCAATGACGGCGGGATCGGAGGTCACGACCACGCTGGCAGCCGGCGCGACGTGCTCGATGGCCTTGGACACCGAACGCAGATTGCCCATGCCGTAATCGATGACGGCGATGTCAACGCTCACAGGGCAGCCTCCTTGATCCGCGGTGCGCTCACAGCGCAGCCACGCTCAATCGGCGATGCGCTCATAGCGCAACCACGCTCAATCGACGATGCGCTCATAGCGCACCTTTGGTCGACGGCAGCACGTCGCCCATCCGCGCATCCGGCTCCACCGCCATGCGCAGCGCGCGACCGAAGGCCTTGAAGATCGTTTCGGCCTGGTGGTGCGCGTTGATGCCGCGCAGATTGTCGATATGCAGCGTGACCCCGGCGTGGTTGACGAAGCCGCGGAAGAATTCGAGGAACAGGTCGACGTCGAACTCGCCGATGCGCGCACGGGTGTAATCGACGTGGTATTCCAGCCCCGGGCGTCCCGACAGGTCGATCACCACGCGCGACAGCGCCTCGTCGAGCGGCACGTAGGCGTGGCCGTAGCGGCGGATGCCCTTCTTGTCGCCGAGCGCCTGTGCGAAGGCCTGCCCCAGGGTGATCCCCGTGTCTTCCACCGTGTGGTGTGCATCGATATGCAGATCGCCTTTCGCCTCGATATCGAGGTCGATCAGTCCATGACGGGCAATCTGGTCGAGCATGTGATCGAGGAACGGCACCCCGGTGGCCAGCTTGGCGCTGCCGGTGCCGTCAAGATTGAGACTGATCGTGATCCGGGTCTCGAGGGTGTTGCGGGTAACTTGGGCGGTACGCATGGCGTCGGGAAATAAGGCTGTAAAGGGATTCTAGCAGGCCGCTCTCGTTTTCAGCACAGCGCCTTCAATGCGGCAAGCAGCGCGTCGCATTGCGCATCGGTGCCGATGGTGATGCGTAAAAACGGCGCGATGCGCTCCGGGCGCCTGAAATGGCGCACGATGATGCTGCGTTCGCGCAGGGCGGCGGCCAGTTCTGCGCCGTAGTGCGCCGGGTGGCGGGCGAAGATGAAATTGGCCGCGGACGGCAGCACCTCGAAGCCGAGCGCGTCCATGCCGGCCACCAGCCGGGTGCGCGTCGCCACCACCTTGGCGCAGATCGACTCGAAGTAGCTGCGGTCCTCGATCGATGCCAGCGCGCCGGCCTGGGCAAAGCGGTCGAGCGGATAAGAGTTGAAGCTGTCCTTGACCCGGTTGAGCGCCTCGATCAGATGCGCCTGGCCGATCGCGTAGCCGACGCGCAGACCGGCCAGCGCGTGCGATTTCGACAGCGTGCGGATAACCAGCAATTGCGGATAGCGCGCGACCAGCGCCACTGCCGATTCGCCGCCGAAGTCGATATAGGCCTCGTCGATCACCACCACCGAATCTGGGTTGCCGGCCAGCAGACGATCGATTTCGCTCAGCGCCAGCAGCCGTCCGGTCGGGGCATTGGGGTTGGGGAAGATCACCCCGCCGTTGGGCACCAGATAGTCGTCGACCTCGATCTCGAACGCTTCCGTCAGCGGAATCGTGCGATGAGCAATCTCGTACAGCCCGCAATACACCGGATAGAAGCTGTAGCTGATGTCTGGAAACAGGATCGGCCGCTCGTGCTTCAAGAGGGCCATGAAAGCATGCGCCAGCACTTCGTCGGAACCGTTGCCGACGAACACCTGACCGGGCGTCAGGCCGTGATAGGACGCGATGCCGGCGCGCAGGCGGTCGGATGCGGGGTCGGGGTAGAGGCGCAGCGTGTCGGCGACTTCCGCACGCACGGCGTCGAGCACCTTCGGGCTCGGCCCGTAGGGGTTCTCGTTGGTGTTGAGCTTGACCAGATTGGCCAGCTTCGGCTGCTCGCCCGGCACGTAGGGCGTCAGGCCGTGCACCACGGCGCTCCAGAACTTGCTCATCGGAACAGGCGGCTCACTTGTGCGTCAGGCGATATTCGGCCGAGCGCGCGTGCGCCTGCAAGCCCTCGCCGTAAGCCAGCGTGGCGGCGATCTTGCCCAGCGTCTGCGCGCCGGCCTGCGACACGTGGATCAGGCTGCTGCGCTTCTGGAAGTCGTACACCCCCAGCGGCGACGAGAAACGCGCGGTGCGCGAGGTCGGCAGCACGTGGTTGGGGCCGGCGCAGTAATCGCCCAGCGCCTCGCAGGTGTGCTTGCCCATGAAGATCGCGCCGGCGTGGCGCAGCCTGGGCAGCAGCGCATCCGGATCGGCCACCGACAGTTCCAGGTGCTCGGGTGCGATGGCGTTGGAAATCGCTACCGCGTCGTCGAGGTCGCGCGTCTTGATCAGCGCGCCGCGGTTGGTGAGCGAAGTGCGGATCACCTCGCTGCGCGGCATCTCGTCGATCAACTTGTCGATCGCCGCCGCGACGGCATCGAGATAGGCCGCGTCGGGCGACAGCAGGATCGACTGCGCCATTTCGTCGTGCTCGGCCTGGGAGAACAGGTCCATCGCCACCCACTCCGGCGGCGTGTTGCCATCGGCGATCACCAGGATCTCGGAGGGACCGGCGATCATGTCGATACCCACGGTGCCGAACACGCGGCGCTTGGCTGCCGCGACGTAGGCGTTGCCCGGGCCGACGATCTTGTCAACCTGTGGCACGGTCTGGGTGCCGTAGGCCAGCGCCGCCACCGCCTGCGCGCCGCCGATGGTGAACACGCGATCGACGCCGGCAATCGCGGCGGCAGCCAGCACCAGTTGATTGTGTTCGCCGCCGGGGGTCGGCACGACCATGATCAGCTCGCCCACGCCCGCCACCTTGGCCGGAATCGCGTTCATCAGCACCGACGACGGATACGCGGCCTTGCCGCCCGGCACATACAGTCCGACGCGGTCGAGCGGGGTGATCTTTTGCCCCAGCACGGTGCCGTCGTCCTCGGTGTAGGTCCAGGATTGCTGGATCTGCTTTGTGTGGTAGCGGCGCACGCGGTCGGCCGCGGCTTCCAGCGCCTGGCGGGTGTCGGCGGGCAAATGGTCGAGTGCGGCCTGCAGTTGCGTCGCATCAAGTTCCAGGCTGGCCAGCGTTGCGGCCGGCAGGCGATCGAAACGCTCGGTGTATTCGAGCACCGCGCCGTCGCCGCGCGTTTTCACGTCGAGCAGGATGGCCGCCACCGTCTGCTCGATGGCGGCATCGGCCGCGTCGTCGAATTGCAACAGGCGGGTGAGGCGCGCCTGAAAATCAGCTTGTGCGCTGTCGAGTCGGGTAAGCGTAACCACGGGATTTCGTTTCCGGAAGACTGGCGCAGATTGTACCGTTTTTTGGCGCGCCCCCGCGGCCGACAGGGCGTTCGCCAGGTAAATTCATACCCGTTCCGGAAATTAGACAAAGTCCAGATTGACGATTATCATGGGCCCATGCATTACACGCGCGACAACATGGCCGGCCTTTTGCGCGGCCACGACATCAATCCGACCCATCAGCGGATCGAGATCGCGTACGCGCTGTTTTCGCGCCAGGAGCATCTGTCGGCCGACCAGGTGATGGCGATCGTCAACACGCGTCACTCCGAAACATCCAAGGCCACGGTCTACAACACCCTCAAGCTGTTCCTGGAAAAAGGCCTGGTGCGCGAGGTCATCGTCGATCCCAGCAAGGTGTTCTACGACCCCAATACCAGTCCTCACCACCACCTGTATGAAGTCGACAGCGGCAAGCTGTCCGACATCGATGCCACCCAGGTGCGGATTTCCGGCCTGCCGCCGCTGCCGGCCGGCATGGTGACCGAAGGCATCGACCTGATCGTGCGCGTCCGCCGCGCCGACTGAAGCGCCCCGCCCGTCGTGAAACGGGTCCACATCGCCCCCACCCTGCTTGACGCCCAGCTGGCCGCCGACGCACTGTCCAGCCTCGGCATCGTCACCCACATCTTCAACGCCAATGCGGCCGGCGCGCTGGGCGAAGTGCCGTTCATGCAGGCGCAGCCCGAGATCTGGGTGGACGACGATGCGCAGGCAACGCGCGCCCGCGAGGTGCTGGCCGGATTGCGCAATGCGCCGCTGCGCGAGGAGCAGGCCTGCCCGCACTGCGGCGAGACCAATCCCGGTAATTTCATGAGCTGCTGGCAGTGCGGCCGCGCCCTGCCAGCCTGAGTCAGGACGACTGCGTGCCCTTCTGCTGCGCCTCGCGATGCTGCCGATACTGACGCGCAAAGATCCGTTCCAGTTCGTCGATCGCATCGGCCGCCGCCACACCGTGGATCAGATGGCGGGTCATCTGCGCGGACGCTTCATGGAAAATCCGGTTGCGTTCCAGCATCGGGTAGGTCTGCATCAGTCGCTGGATCGCCTTGACCACGTTTTCCTGCTCCGGCCGCGGAATCGGCAGGGGCTCGGCAGGCGGCGCGGCGGCGGTGTCGGCGCTCTCCTTGCCGGCCAGAAACTCGGCGTAGTCGAGCAAGGCCTGCTGCCGCGATTCCGACAAGCTCCTGAAAATGCTGACCAGGCGCTTGCTGTCGCGCATCAGCGACCGCGGCCCTTGAACGGACGCTTCATCGGAACGATGTCGACATTGCACTGCTGGAACTTGGTTTCGACAAAGCTGATGAAGGCATCGAGCAGTTTGCTGCGGAATTTTTCCGGCGCGTAGACCATCGAGAGCTCACGCGTCAGCCTTGGATTCAGCGGCACGGCGACCAGCGTGCCGAGCTGGATTTCCTTGGTGACGGTGGAGGCCGACATGATGGCGACGCCGAGGTTGGCCTCGACCGCGCCCTTGATGGCCTCGCGGCTGCCCAGCTCCATTTCGATATGCAGGTCGTCCGGGTTGACGCCATTGCTCTTGAAAAAATCGTCGACCACCTCGCGCGTGCCCGAGCCGTGCTCGCGCGACACGTAAGGCTGCTCGGCGATATCGGTCGCGTTGACGCTCGAATGCGACGCCAGCGCGTGACCCGGCGCGCAGATCATCACCAGCTCGTCCTCGCAGCAGGCCAGCGTGGTCAGGTTGGGGTTGTGCGACGGCGCCTCGATCAGGCCGACGTCGAGCGAATGGTCGGCCACTTTCGCGGCAACGGTTTCCGAGTTGGCCACGGTGAGCCGCGCCTGCACCTGCGGGAAGCGCTCCTTGAATTCGCCCAGGATTCGCGGCAGCTGGTATTCGGCAATGGTGGTGGACGCGCCGATCATCAAGGGGCCGGTCACCTGCCCGGTCAGTTCGCCGACGCGCGCTTCCATTTCGCCGGTCAGCGCCAGGATGCGTTCGGCATAGCCGAGCACCAGGTCGCCGGCGGGTGTCATTGAAATCTTGCCGTGGCTGCGCTCGAACAGCCGGGTATTGAAATGCTCTTCGAGTTGCTTGACCTGAAAAGTCACCGCCGGTTGAGTCATGTACAGGATATCCGCGGCTTTGGTGAAGCTGAGCTGCTTGGCGACGGTGTAGAATACTTGCAGTCTGCGGTCGGCCATAAATCCCCGTCCCTGGGTCAAAAAAGTTTTTTATTGAACCACAAACCCGCCCGTGTTGAAACCTGTCAGACGCCAACCCACTGTTTTGACTCGACATCCGTCAAAACCCGCCCTGCACCCCGCTCGCAGCCTCCGCCAATCCCGATCCCCCACGTGAACCGCGCGTTCTACATCGTCCTGCTGGCGCAATTCCTGTCCGCGCTGGCCGACAACGCCCTGCTATTCGCTGCCATCGGCCTGCTCGTGTTCTTTGCCTCGCCGGAATGGTTTTCGCCGCTGCTGCAGACCGTCTTCGTGGTCGCCTACATCGTGCTGGCCCCGCTGGTGGGACCATTTGCCGATTCGCTGCCTAAGGGCCGGGTCATGCTGATCGCCAACACGGTCAAGTTCGCCGGCTGCCTGATCATGCTGGCCGGACTGCATCCATTGCTGGCCTATGCCATCGTCGGTGTCGGCGCGGCGATGTATTCGCCGGCCAAGTATGGAATCCTCACCGAACTGCTGCCGCCCGACCGACTGGTCGTCGCCAACAGCTGGGTGGAGGGCACCACGGTGGCCGCCATCGTGCTCGGCGCCATCATCGGCGGCGCGCTGATCAACCCGCACCTGGCCGAGGGCATCCTGGTCAACCTCGGGCTGGACAGCCGACTGATCGCACCGAAATTCGCCATTGTCTTCATCACCAGCCTGTATCTGGCCGCCGCCCTCGTCAACCTGTTCATCCCCCGCCTGCCAATCGACCACAAGCTGCCCAGCAAGTCGCCGCGGTTCATCCTGCACGACTTCGGGCACAGTTTCGTGCTGCTGTGGCGCGACCCGCTCGGTCAGGTGTCGCTCGCCGTTACCACGCTGTTCTGGGGCGTCGGCGCCACCCTGCGCCTGCTCATCATCGCGTGGGCGGCACTCAATCTGAAATACGGACTCGACCAGGCGACCCAGCTCACCGCTGCCACCGCGCTCGGCATCGCGGTCGGTTCGGTGCTGGCCGGTCGCTTCGTCAGCCTGCAGCGCGCTGTCAGCGTACTGCCGGCCGGCATTATCCTGGGCTTCGTGCCGATTGCGCTGATCTGGGTCGAAACCCTGTTCCCCGCGCTGCTGCTGTTGCTGCTGGCGGGCATTCTGGCGGGCTATTTCGTGGTGCCGATGAACGCGCTGCTGCAGCATCGCGGCCATCTGCTGATGGGCGCCGGACACTCCATCGCCCAGCAGAATTTCAATGAGAACATCAGCATTCTGGTGCTGACCGGCGCTTACGCCCTGATGGTAAGGGCCGAATGGCACATCCACACCATCATCTGGGTGTTCGGCCTGTTCATCAGCAGCGTGATGAGCCTGATCTGGCTGCGCCACCGCAACGACGTGGTGCACTAGGGCGTGAAACCAGGGCGTGTTAACATTAATTTCACGCCCGCGACGAGGCCGATTCGGGATGCAGGCCGCGAAGCGAGGCGCGCCGCAGTGTCGTTCACTGCAAGCGGCTTGCGACAAAGGAGTGCGCCCGAATCGA
>JAKACL010000195.1 GCA_021821425.1 Pseudomonadota bacterium | reverse complement strand
AAAGGCCGCTGAGGCCGCTGAGGCCGATTGCGACGACGCTCAGAGAAACAAGGGTTTTTTTCATGGGATCACTCCAGTTCTGTTAAAGGTGCTTCGAATACAGGCAAAGATGCAGTATGCATCGCCCGCTTTATCCAGCCCGCCGGGCGTCTGCAACAGACGTCCGGCGGGCCCATTACTCGCCCAATCGGGCGATGCGGCTCCGAGAAGTTCGCGCAGGCATGCGCTTTTTTCTGACCGAGCGCGCCCGTTTACGTTCCTGCCCGTCACGACCAGCGGGGCGCGGACGCAGGCTCACAGCCAGTATTCCCAGACCCGCGCAAACCATTCCTTGACGCGCATATCGAGCGGACGCCGCTGCCACTTCTCGAGCGTGATGGTTTCAGATGCGGCCAGATCCTTGTCGAACATCGCCTTTACCTGACGGCCAAAGTCCGGCCCCAGCACCACCGCGTTCAGCTCGTAATTGTGCAGGAAACTGCGCCAGTCGAGATTGGTCGAGCCGACCGTGGCCCAGACGCCATCGATCAGCGCAGTCTTGGAATGCAGCAGCACGCCCTGCCGCTCGTGGATGTTCACCCCGGCGCGCAGCAGGCGGTCGTAGTAATTGCGGCCGGCGTGAAACACCAGCCAGGAATCGGTCTGGCTGGGCAGGATCAGCGTCACCTCCACCCCCCGACTGGCAGCGGCTTCGAGCGCATCGAGCAGTTGCGGGTCGGGGACGAAATAGGCATTGGTCAGAAGGACGCTCGCTTCCGCGCTGGAGATGGCCGAGATCAGCGTGGCATAAATCAGGCTGAAGGGCTCGTCGGGCGAACTGCCGATGGCGCGCACCACATGCGGACCGTCGTGTGCAAGCGGCGGAAAATAGTTTTTCCCGGCCAAGGGCACGCCTGCCTGCTTTTCCCAGGTGGCGAGAAAAAGCTTCTGCAGCTCGGCCACCACCGGGCCCTGCAGTTTCAGGTCGGTGTCGCGCCACGCCACGTTGCCGTCGGCCTTGCTGTGCGCCTTGCTGCGCGACCGGTGGCGGAACGAGCTGCCCGAATAGACGCCGCTGATGTTGATGCCGCCGAGGAAAGCCGTGTGGCCATCGACGATCAGCAACTTGCGGTGGTCGCGCTGGTTCAGCGTCCATTCCTTGCGCGCCGACAGCGGGTTGATGGGGTTGAACTCGAGCACGTTCACGCCACTATCGATGAGCTGCTGGAAAAAAACCGTCGGCGTGTCGAGCGTGCCTACGCTGTCGCGGATCAGATTGATCTGCACCCCCTCGCGCTGGCGGGCGATGAGCGCCTCGGCAAAGCGCTGACCGACCTCGTCGTCATCGAGGATGTAGGTTTCCATGTTGATGTGGTCGCGCGCGGCCAGGATGGCGGCGTACATGGCCTGGTAGGTGGCCGGCCCGTCCTGCAGCAGCTGCACCTGGTTGCCGGTGGTCAGCGGACTGCCGACGATGGCTTCTTCGCGCGCCAGATGATGCGCGAAGATCCCGGTGTCCGCACTGCCCAGCCGGGCGAGAACTGCCTGGCTGTGCGCGACCGACAGCTCGCCGCGCGCGCCTTCCAGCCGTACCGGCGGCCCATCCCGCGCCAGGTCGGGAACGAGGGTAGGCAAACTGCTGCAACCGGCCAGAACGAACAGGCCCACGGCCGTTCCATGCCGCAGGCCATGGCGCACAATCAGTCGCCTGGGCGGCGATTCAGAAGTCATCCAGGCCATCGGACGAACACGCCACGCAGGACGGCTTCAGCAGCATGGCGCGGAGCCATGCGTCATAACCGCCCTGTCAACAGCAGCACGATGACAATGATCAGCACCAGGCCGAGGCCGCCGCTGGGGCCGTAACCCCAGCTGCGGCTATGCGACCAGTTCGGAAAGGCACCGATCAGCAACAGGATCAGTATGACCAACAGGATGGTTCCGAGCATGATGCGTTCCTCGTCTGGCTGAGTGGATTCAGTTCGTCTGCGGGGGGACCACGATTACCGTGGTTTCACCGCCGGTTTCGCCGGTTGCGCCGGTCTCGCCCTGGACGCCTTCGCTACCCTGGTAGCCCGTTGCGCCCTGCCTGCCGGTTTCGCCCTGGTAGCCGGTCGCCCCCGGGCTGCCGGCTTCGCCTTGCGGACCCGCGGGGCCCGGCACCGCGACAGGCGTGGCTGGCACATTGACGACGGTCGGCCGGTCGCAGGCGGCCAGGCTCAGCGTTGCAAGCACGGCAGAAATCAGTAGGGCATGGTTCATGGTGCATCCTTTGAAAGTGGGAAATTCTGGCGCGGCGCGCATCGGCCCGTCGCGGGCAAACCGGATCGACAGGGAATGTCGGGGCCGGAAGATTCGCAGCATAGGCCCATGTCGCCGGCCGTTCCGTGCGCTGGCGAACATTGCCGCCCGATAACGCAACGCAGATCCGGCAATGTCGTTGCGGACGAGACATGACGAGGCATGCCCGGCATCCGAACGAGCCGACCTAAGCGCGCCAGCGCACAGATCGACAGGGGGCCTGCGCGTAGCCTGATCGCAGGTGCTGTCATTCATCCGAAGCATCCTTCCCGGAGATCCACCATGAAGAATTTACTCATTGCAGTCGCACTGGCCTTTGCCAGCACCCCGATATTCGCCGCCGATGTCGGCGTATCGATCAGCATCGGCGAGCCCGGCTTCTACGGACGCCTCGATATCGGCGGCTACCCTACGCCCCGCCTGATCTACCGTGACCCCCGCGTGATGTATCGCTCGGCCATGCAGCGCCCGCCCATTTACATGAACGTGCCGCCCGGCCACGCCAGGAACTGGCCCAAATACTGTCGCAAGTACAACGCCTGCAATGAACGCGTCTACTTCGTGCAGAACAACTGGTACAGCCAGGAATACGCGCCGCGTTACAGGCAGCAGCACAGCAGCCGCGGCGACGACCGGCGGGATGACCGCCGCGACGACCGGAAGGACAAGGGGCGCCAGGACACGCACCGCAACAACGGTGCGGGGCCTGGACGCTGAGACATCGGGCCAGGCATGAGCCCGATGCAACCTGACGCACCGGCCGCCCGGGGCGCCGCCATGGCCCCGCAGGAGCCCGTCGCCGAGGCCGCGACCCGGGTACTGCTGATCGAGGACGATGTGGCCGATGCGCGGCTGATCCAGGATGCGCTTGCGGGAACGGGCAACAAGCCCTTCCACGTCGAGTGGGCGACCTGCCTGTCCGATGCGATCCAGCGCCTTGCACACGACGACTTCGAAGTGATACTGCTCGATCTGACGTTGCCGGACGGCAGCGGCCTCGAAACGTTCGACCAGGTGCTCCAGGCTGCGCCGGATACGCTGATTCTGGTCCTCAGCGGGCTGACCGACGAAGACACCGCGCAGCAGGCCATGCTGCGCGGCGCTCACGATTACCTCTCCAAAGGCCATGTCGACGCTCACTGGCTGCCGCGCGCCCTGCGCTACGTCATCGACCGCAAGGCTTCCCGCAGCGCGCTGCAGATCAGCGAAGCGCGCTTTCGCGCCATCAGCGACGCGTCCCCGCTGGGGATTTTCGTCTCCGACACGAACGGAAGCTGCACGTATACCAACGCGGCGTATCAGAAAATTTCCGGCCTGACGCTCGAACAGACGCTGGGCACCAACTGGAGCACCGCGATCCACCCGGAGGACCGCGGCCGCGTTCTGGACGAGTGGCGCAGCGCGGCGCACGGCGAGGCGCCTTTCCAGACGGAGTTTCGTTTCCTGCAGCACGACGCGCGCATTGTCTGGACCCGCGTCAGCAGCGCTGTCATGCTCAACGGCAGGCAATCGTTCGGCCGGGTGCAAACGGTCGAGGATGTCACCGAGCGCAAATCGGCAGAGCGGGTTTTGCTGGATGCGGAAGAATCCCTGTTCGCGGAAAAGGAACGCGCCCAGGTAACACTCAACTCCATCGGCGATGCGGTGCTGACCACCGACCTTGCAGGCGTCGTCACCTACCTGAACCCGAAGGCGGAAGCCATGACCGGCTGGTCGTGCGCGGACGCGCTCGGCCAGCCGGTGACGTCGGTATTCAAGCTGCTGGACAGCACCACGCGCCTGCCGGGCACCAACCCGATGCTGCAGGCCATCACGCAAAACAGGACCGTCGAGCTGGCCACCAACTGCGTGCTGGTCCGCCGCGACGGAACCGAAGCCGCGATCGAGGATTCCGCCGCGCCCATCCACAACCGCAGCGGCCAGGTCATCGGCTCGGTCATCGTGTTCCATGACGTCAGCGCGTCGCGCGCCATGGCGCTGGAGATGGCCCACCTCGCCCAGCACGATTTTCTGACCAGCCTGCCCAACCGGCTGCTGCTGACGGAGCGGTTTTCCCACGCGATCAGGCTGGCCGAGCGGCACCGCAAACAGGTCGGCCTGCTCTTCATCGACCTCGATCATTTCAAGCACATCAACGATTCGCTGGGGCATGCGGTCGGCGACCGGTTGCTGCAGTCGGTCGCAAACCGGCTGGCAGGCTGCGTACGCGCCACCGACACGATCTGCCGCCAGGGCGGCGACGAATTCGTGATCCTGCTCGCCGAAATCGGCCAGCCCCAGGATGCCGCCCACGTTGCCGAGGCCCTGCGCGCCGCGCTGTCGGTTCCGCATCTGATCGACAGTCACGAACTCCATGTCAGCCTGAGCATCGGCATCAGCATCTTTCCCGACGACGGCGACGGCGTGGATGTCCTGATGCAGAACGCGGACACCGCGATGTACCACGCCAAGGCCAGCGGCCGCGACAATTACCAGTTCTTCCGGGCCGACATGAACACCCGTGCGATCCGCCGGCTGCATATCGACAAAAGCCTGCGCCGCGCCTTGAGGCGGGGAGAATTCGTGCTGCATTACCAGCCCAAGGTCAATCTGGCGACCGGCATGATGACAGGCTCGGAAGCGCTGATTCGCTGGCAGGACCCGGAATTCGGCCTGATCATGCCGGCGCAGTTTGTGCCGATCGCCGAAGAAAACGGCCTGATCGTGCCGATCGGTCAGTGGGCGCTGCGCGAGGCCTGCAGACAGGTCAAGGCCTGGCTGGATGCGGGCCTGCCCGCTGTGCCCGTGTCGGTCAACATATCCGCAGTGGAGTTCAGGCATGAGGCTTTTCTCGGCAGCCTGGCCCTGATCCTGAATGAAACCGGGCTGGAGCCGCGCTACCTCGAACTGGAACTGACCGAAAGCATCCTGATGCGAGACGTCGACGCGTCGGCTTCGGTCTTGCCGGCCCTGAAGGACATGGGCGTGCAGCTCGCCATCGATGATTTCGGCACCGGCTATTCAAGCCTGAGCTACCTCAAGCGCTTCCCGATCGACACCCTTAAAATCGATCAGTCTTTCGTGCGCGACATCGCCACCGATGCGGACGACGCGACCATCGTGGGCGCCGTGATCGGCATGGGAAGAAACCTCAAGCAGCGGGTCATTGCCGAGGGCGTGGAAACGCAGGCACAGCTGGCCTTCCTGCAGGCCCGACAATGCGACGAAGGACAGGGCTTTCATTTCAGCCAACCCGTGTCCGCCGAGGAGTTTGCCCGCCTGCTCGATACCGGAACGGGTTGATCCGGCACGATGAAACCTGCCAGCGGGATCAATTCGTC
>JAKACL010000194.1 GCA_021821425.1 Pseudomonadota bacterium | reverse complement strand
TAGCCGGCGAGACCGGAACCGACGATGACGATGGGGTGCATGACAAGCTCCTGAATTCAAATTGCGGGAGGCATTTAAAACGCCTCCCGGTGTGGCCGGCGATCAAGCGGTGACTTCGACCATGTCGAAATCAGCCTTGGCGACGCCGCAGTCCGGGCATTCCCAGCTCTCGGGCACGTCTTCCCAGCGGGTGCCGGGGGCGATGCCGTGCTCCGGGTCGCCTTTGGATTCGTCGTACACATAACCGCAAACGATGCATTGCCAAGCTTTCATGATGCGTCCTTTCAATCAAATGGTCTTAAAAAATGTGCAGGCGGCAATCGCGTCTTGCTGGGCCTGGTAGTGTCTTGCGTGCTTTTCTTCTACCTTGGCCAGCGCGGCGAAGCGTTTGGCGGCCTTTTCCAGCACGCCCTTGAACATTTCCGCGTGCTCCTTCGATTCGGCGATCTGCTCGTCCATCTCGGCCACCGCGGCGGTGTTGCCCTCGATCATCGCCTCGTGGCGGAATTTCGGGTACATCTCGGTGTACTCGTGGGTCTCGCCCTCGATCGCGTACTGCAGGCACCTGGCCGGCGTCATGGTCTCGTCGGCGAACAGCAGCTCGGCGTGGCCGAAGGCGTGCAGCATTTCCTGCGCGGCGGTGTCCTCGAACACCTTGGCAGTCGATTCGTCGCCGACCTTGCGGCACTGGCGGGCGAACCACATGTACTTGATGTGGGCCATCGACTCGCCGGCAAAGGCGGCTTCGAGGTTCTGGATGGTCGGGGACGTCGTGTTCTGCATGATGGCTCCTGTAGGTTGATTTTCACTGTCAATCAAGACAGGTGAGATATTAGAGATTATCAATAAATCGATCCAATAGATCGTATGGATAGTTTAGATTTACGGCATCAATCGTATTGTTGGGCCGCGCCCTGAGTCTTTCGCTTCAATCCGCGCCGGGGCCGTGTCACACTGACCCCTGTAACCTTCCGGAGACCTCCATGCACCCGTTGTTTCGCTTCGCCTCCCTCGTGCTGGCGGCGCTGCCCGCCGTCGCCACGGCGGCCGCGCTGCAGCCCGGCCTGTACGAAGTCTCGCTGCAACTGGTGATGCGCGGCACGCCGCTGCAGCTGCCGGTGCGGGTGGTGCAGCAATGCGCCACGCCGCGCGAGATCGTCAACGGCAGTGCCTACGCGGCCAGCGAAACCGGGTTGCCTTGTGCGGTCAGCCGGCTGCAGCAGGTTGGCGACACGGTGAATTACCACTTCAGCTGCCCGACGGCCGGCGGCGGCCGCATGGTTGGGCGCGCCAGCGGCAGCAGCCACGCAGCCGGCTGGGACGTCCTGATGGGCGGCCGCTATGTCCCGTCGCTGGAGGGCATGAGGGAATTCACCCAGCGCGCCTGGGCCCGGCGGATCGGCGACTGCACGCCGCGCTGAATGACGATGGACTGGACGCTGTTCGGGTCGGCGCTGTTGTCGTCCACCCTGTTTCCAGGCGGTTCCGAAGCGCTGCTGCTGTATCGCCTGCACCAGGGCGCCGACCCGGTTGCCAGCGTGCTGACGGCCACCGTCGGCAACGTGCTCGGCAGCCTGATCACCTACGGCATGGGACGCTTCGGCCGGCAGGCGGTAGGGCGCAGCGAAAAAGCCGAGCTGCGCGCTGCCCGTGCCGAACGCTGGTTCGCGCGCTGGGGCCGGCCCAGTCTGCTGTTCGCCTGGCTGCCGGTGGTGGGCGATCCGCTGTGTCTGGTGGCCGGGGTGCTGCGCGTCGGCGTCGGCAGCTTTCTGCTGCTGGTGACGCTCGGCAAGCTGGCGCGTTACGCCGCGCTGGCCTGGCTGATCTGAATCACGCCCGTGCGCGCCAGCGCCTGAGCGCCGCTTCCATCCGCGCCATGCTCACGTAGAAGGTGGGTGTGATGTAAAGCGTGAAGAATTGCGAGAACACCAGCCCGCCAATCACTGCAATGCCCAGCGGCCGGCGCGCCTCGGCGCCGGCGCCGAAGCCGATGGCAATCGGCAGCGTGGCGAAGATCGCGGCGAAGGTGGTCATCATGATCGGGCGCAGACGCACCAGGCTGGCTTCGACGATGGCGTCCTCGGCGCTCATGCCGGCGCGCTGCCGGGTCAGCGCGAAGTCGATCATCATGATGCCGTTCTTCTTTACCAGACCCACCAGCAGGATGATGCCGACGAAGCTGAAGATGTTGAGCTCCTCGCCCATCAGCAACAGCACCAGCAGCGCACCGAAGCCCGCCAGCGGCAAGGCGGTCAGGATGGTGAGCGGATGGCCGAGGTGTTCGTACAACACCGCCAGCACCATGTAGATGATGACGACGGTGAACAGCAACAACAGGGGCAGCGTGACGGTCGACTCCTGGAATTTCTGCGCCGCGCCGGTGAGTTCGGCGCTGACCCCGGCCGGAAGCGCCTCGTTGGCGGCGGCCAGCGCTGCATCGAGCGCGGCGTTGAGCGATGCGCCGGGCGCGAGGTTGAACGACAGCGTGACCGCCGGCTGCTGGCCGTAGTGATACACCGCAATCGGCCCCACGCCCGGTTCGATCCGGGCCACCGCATCGAGCCGGGTCAGCGCGCCCGATGCGGTGCGCAAGGGCAGTTGTCCAAGGATGGACGGATTCAGCTGCGCTTCGGGCAGAATCTTCAGGCTGACCGCATACTGGTCGTCGACGCCGTTGATCTCGCTGATGCGGCGTCCGCCGAGCGCGTCGTACAATGTCTGCTGCACCTGCTGCGCGCTGATGCCGAGCCGCGCCGACTGCACCGGATCGAGCACCACGCGCAGCTCGGGGTTGCGCAGCTCCAGGTTGCTGTCGACGTCGACCAGCAGCGGCACCGCGTCGAGGCGCTTTTCGACAACGGCAGCGGCGGCTTTCAGCGCCTCGAAATCGCTCGACTTCAGGGTCAGCTGGTAGTCGCTGCTGGAAATCAAGGAACCGACGTTGATCGAGGCCGGATTCTGCAGCGTGACGTTGACGCCGCTGACCTGGCGCGTTGCCGCGCGCAGTTCGTCGATCACTTCATCGGCGCCGATCCGGGTCTCGCGCGGCGCCAGCCGGATCACCAGCCGGCCGACGTTGGAACCGCCGATGCCGCCGCCGGCCTGCCCGGCACTCGACATCAGGCCTTCGACCGCGGGATGCTTCTGCACGATATCGGCGATGCGCTGCTGGCGCATGGAGAGCTCCTCGAACGGAATGCCTTCCGGATACTGGATGCTGGCGAAAATCATCCCGGAATCGACGCGCGGAATGAAGCCCTGCTTGACCTGACCGGCCAGCCAGACCATGCCGCCGATCACCGCGGCCGACAACAGCAGCATGAGGCCGCGATGGCGCATGCTGGCGCGCAGGGTGTCGCCGTAAAAATCGCGGAAGCGGCTGAACGCCGCCTCGAAGCCGCGCGACAGGGGATTGTTCGGCGCTTCGTGCGACAGGCCGCGCGCGCACAGCATCGGCGTCAGCGTCAGCGCCACCACCCCGGACAGCAGCACGGCAACGCCGATGCTGACGGCGAATTCCTGGAACAGCCGGCCGATCATGCCGCCCATGAACAGGATCGGCAGGAATACCGCCGCCAGCGACACCGTCATCGACACCACGGTGAAGCCGATTTCCTGCGCGCCGTCGAGCGCGGCCTGCATGCGCGACTTGCCCATGTCGAGGTGACGCGTGATGTTCTCGATCACCACCACCGCGTCGTCCACCACAAAGCCGATCGCCAGGATGATCGCGATCAGCGACAGGTTGTTGAGGCTATAGCCTGCCAGATGCATGAAGGCGAATGTGCCCAGGAGCGTGCTCGGCAGCACCAGCGCGGCGATCAGGGTGGCGCGAAGGTTGTGCAGAAAAGCGAAGATGACCAGGATCACCAGGACCAGCGCCAGCATCAGCGTGAAATTGACTTCATGCATCGAGTCCCTGACGAAGCGCGAGCGATCGGAAAGCACTTGCAGGCGAACACCGTCGGGCAATTCTTCCTCGATCTGCGGCAGCATCGCGCGGATGCGCTCGGCGACTTCGACCGTGTTCGCACCCGGCTGGCGCTGCACCGCCAGCACGATGGCGCGGGTGCCGTTGTACCAGGTGCGGGTCTTGTCGTTTTCGACGCCGTCCTCGGCGCGTCCCAGATCCTTCAGGCGCAGCGCGACGCCGTCCTTGTAGGCGACGATGATGTTGCCGAAATCTTCCGCATGGGCGAGCGATACCGGCGCTTTCACCGTGTAGGCGCGGCTGGCGCCATCGAGCGTGCCCGACGGCAGATTGGCATTCGCCGTCTGCACCGCCTGGATGACGTCGGTAAAACTCAGGCCGCGCTGCTGCAGCCTGGCGGGGTCGAGATACAGCCGCAGCGCGTATTTCTGCGAACCGAACACCAGCACCTGCGCCACCCCGCTCATGCCCGACAGGCGCTGCGCCACCCGCGAGTCGGCGATCGCGTCGAGCCGGGTCAGCGGCAGGCGCTCGGCCGACAGGGCCAGATACAGGATGGGCGAATCGGACGGGTTGATCTTGCGCAACTGGGGCGGGTCCATGCCGGCGGGCAGGTTGCGCGCCGCCTGCGCGATGGCGGTCTGCACGTCCTGCGCGGCGGCGTCGATGTCGCGCGACAACTCGAACTGCAGCGTGATGCTGGTCGAGCCCTGGCTCGATTGCGAACTCATCGACTCGATCCCCGGCACCGTCGACAGCTGCCGCTCCAGCGGCATCGCCACCGTGTTGGCCATGGTCTCCGGGTTCGCACCCGGCAGGCTGGCGCTGATGCGCAAGGTGGGGAAGTCGACCTGCGGCAGATCGTTGACCGGCAGCTGCCTGTAGGCAAGCGCGCCGAACAGCACCATCGCCAGCACCAGCATCAGCGTGGCGACCGGGCGTTCGATGAAGAGGCGAGACGGGTTCATGCCGGCGCGCGCTCAAGGCTGAAGCGCTGGGCTGGTCTTCGCATCACGACCCCGCCTTGCCCGGTTTGCGGTCCGCCGGCGCGCCTTCGAGCCGGACCTTGTCGCCGGCCTTCAGCCGCTTGGGGACTTCGATCAACACCGGCTCGCCCGCCTGCAATCCGCCCTCGACCACCAGCAGGCCATCGAGGTTGTGGGTCGCCCGCACCGGCTGAATCACCGCACGGTCGTCGCGCACCACATACACATAGGTGCCTTCCTGCCCCTGCTGCAGCGCCGCCTCGGGCAGCACTTTCACATCGGCGAGGCGGCCCAGCAGCAGGCGCAAGCGCACGCCCTGCCCGGGCATCAGCGCGCCCGGCGATCCGGCGATCCGCACCTTCAGCGGCACCGCGCCGGTGGCGGGATCGAGCTGGGTGTCGACGAACACCAGTTCGCCCTGCACCGCAGTTGACTGTTCGGGCGCGGCGCCCAGCGAATCCGGCCGCACCTCGGCCATCACCCTGCCTGCCGCACGCGCCGCGACGACCTGCGGCCAGTCGGCTTCGGTCAGGGCCGAGCGCACGTCGAGCGCACCCGGCGCCACGACGGTGGTGAGCGGCTCGCCGCCGGCCTGAACCAGGCTGCCCTGGCGGATCGCAATGCGCCCGACGCGGCCGGCGATCGGCGAGCGGATCTGCGCATACTGGGCGTCGAGTCGCGCGAACTCCAATTCGGCTCGGCCCGTGCC
>JAKACL010000193.1 GCA_021821425.1 Pseudomonadota bacterium | reverse complement strand
TTCACCAGAATGCGGTCACCGGGCGCGACGTCGCCGACGGGGATGTCCTCGGTGTTGCCGTCCGGCCGCAGGCGGTGCGCTTCGGCAGGCAGCAGCCGCACCAGGGCTTCGAGCGCGCCGGAGGCACCGAGCACCGACTTCATCTCGATCCAGTGGCCGAGCAGCATGATGTCGATCAGGGTCGCGAGCTCCCAGTAGAAGCCCATGCCGGCCAGGCCGAAGGTGACCGCGCTGGAATAGAAGTAGGCCGCGCTGATGGCCACCGCGATCAGCGTCATCATGCCCGGCTGCCGTTGCCGGAGTTCGTCGCCGAAGCCCTTCAGGAACGGCCAGCCGCCATAGAAGTACACGATGCTGGAGAAGCCGAACAGCACGTAGGCGTCGCCGCGAAACGCCACCGGCGCCGCCAGACCGAGCATGCCCCACAGGTCGTGGGACAAGGCCAGAATGGGAACGGTCAGCGCCAGCGAAATCCAGAAGCGTTGCCTGAAATCCGCCACCATGTGCGCGTGGTCATGGCCGCCGTGGTTCCGCGCCTCGCCCCGCGTGTGGGCGGCGTGTTCGTGACCTCCAGCGGGGGCGTGTATATGACCGGCGTGTTCGTCCATCGGCTTCTCCGTCATCTGCCCAATCCGATCGACGCTTGTCTGCGGCTATCCGCTTCAGAGGGTATTTATTGCGCGCCCATCCATCCATAGCCCCGCCAGGAACGCGCCATGTCCCGTCGCTGGCTATCCGTCAGCACGCCATCGATTTTTTGCTGCATGTCGATCGTGGCGTCGAGTTGCTGGCGCTGAAGATCGAACAATTTCTGCGAGGCGGCGCGAATCGCGTCCCAGTCCCGCTTCTCGCTCCCATGCAAACGGTTGAGTGTGTCCTGCGCAGCCCAAAGCTGCTGTGCCAGGCTGCGGTTGCGCGCCAGTGCCTCTTGCTGCAGCTGGTCGATCTTCTGCGCCTGGTCGGACGTCAGGTCAGGGGGCGTCATGCCAAAACCCATCCCCGGTATCCCCATGCCATACGGGCCCATCATCCCGTGGAACCTGCCCATGCCCCATCCATGGCCCGGCACCGCGCTCCCCATCATTCCGGGTCCCATGCCATACCAGCCCCGAGTGCCGTCTGCACGATAGCCATCGTCCCAGGCGCCCATCCGCCCCCAGTCATGCCGCGGCCCGTAGCCCATGCCGCCGTAGCCGAATGCGAGCCATCCCGTAACGACGACGAGAAGCACCCATAAAGCGATCCAGAATCCACGCTTCCGATTCATCTCTTTCCCTTTCTGCAAACAGGATGCTCAGCCCACGCGGTGCCCGCGCCCGGGGCTCGCTTGGCTGCTAGTCAGTCAAATCGCGCTTCCGCTTCTGAAACTCCTGTTCGTCGATTTCGCCGCGCGCATACCGTTGCTTGAGGATGTCCAGCGCCTTGCTGTCGCCGCCGCTGCGCCCGTTTCCCCCGGAAGAAGTAGCCACCCATTTCACCAGCGCCACGATGCCGACGATGATGAGCGCCCACCACAGGACCATGAAAATCCAGCCGAATCCGAAACCGCCTGCCATGCCATAACCGTCCATCATTGTTGTTCTCCTGTCATTACTTCCGGCCGTTTCCGGCTGCTTGTTTGCAATACGCCCAGGAAATCCTGAACAAGTCGTCACCCTTTGGAGACAGGGATCCAGACGCTGGAGCAAACTGGATTCCTGCGTGCGCCCGGCGCGTAAACAGCTAAAGTTGTAATGCTGTTGCTGTGAAAGTCTTTGAAACTTCTCTGCCGAGCCCTTCTCCGATCACTCCTTCCTGGGTGCGTCGCCGTGCGTCATCTCATCCATCTGCTTGCGCATCTGGTCCATGCGCTTCTGGGTGTCGGCGTCCATCATCATGCCCTTGCCCATCATCCCGGACATATCGTCCATCATGGTTGCCATCTTGCGCATGCGCTCGCTCATCTGCTTTTGCTGTGCCGCGCTCATGGTGCCCTTGGACATTTCCCCGGACATCCCCATCATCTGGTCGGCCATGTCGTGCGACATGGTGGACATCTGCTGCGCCCCGGGACACTGCCCGCTTTTCTTGGCATCCATCATGCCCGGCCCCATTTGGGCGTTGGCCGGCAATGCCAGCGCGAAAACACCGGCCGCGACCACGGAAGACAACAACGTGAACAAAGTGGAATGCTGTTTCATGATTCTTCCTTTCAATTTTAGAAAATGACCAACCATACGCTCCCACTGGGAGAGACCCTAACGGGGCCACTGAAACTGTGGTCTCCATCAACCATTTTGCCGGCACCTTGGTTTGAGGCGCGCGAAATGGACTAATTCTTCTCGTAAGCGAAATGGACTGTTTCGTACCCATTTTTTTGAGACTCGTAGATTTTTACCTCGATCCGGTACTTGCCACGCTCAGGCATATCGAAAAAGTTGGCATAGGCTACGGCGCCGCTCGTGACCATTTTTTCAAGCGGCTTCTCGATCATGCTCCCTCGAAAAACTTTATCTCGGCTGACTTTGGCGATTGCCGTCGCATTCAGGACGCGAGTGTTATTGTTCTTGCGAAAGACCGTCACCATCACGTGCTGCGTCGTGGACGGTTGCTCCGATATGCCACCGTGCAACTGCTTGTCCTGGTCTATCAAGCTCGGTTTTTTCTCCAAAAAACTGGCCGGCACGATACCGATATACACGCGGTAGTGCTCGGAGTCCTCGTGAAACGAGTTGTCCTTGGCGAGCGCCGGCTGGATCCCCAGACCAACCGCCAGGGTGACCATCGTCAGCAGTGCAGTTATTCTGTTCATGTTGCTTTCTCCATTGGCCCGAGCGACATCACTTCATCATATCCAGCATCATCGAATGCAGTTCCGCGGTATTCTGCAGGTCCTGCCAGTGATGGCTGCCCATCATGCCGCCAGGGCTGGAGCCTTTTATCGGTTCGCCTGGTATGGCGCCAAGCGCCGCCCTGGCTTCGGCCATCATTTGGCGATGCTCGGCAATCAGCGCTTTGCGCCGCGCCGGGTCGCTTTCCCGAATCAGCGTCTGCCAATGCGTCTCCATCCGTTGAACGGTCTGCGCCGCGTCGTCGACCTTCATTATTTGTTCCGCGCTCCACGTCATGGCCGGAGACGCCAGCATGAGAGCGCCCAGGACGCTTCCCATCCATGCAACGCCAAGTTTACGCCCCATCTTTCTTCTCCATTTGATTACAAAAAAATCGCCTGTAGCGCATTCCGAAATTATCTGAATCGCTACGGCAGCACCGCCATCTGATGCCCCTCGCCCGCCGGCAGCTTGATGATATCGGTGAGTTTCAGGCTTTTCTGGTCCACCACCCAGATCACCGGTTCGCTACGGCTGGACACATACACTTTGCCGGTGCCGCGGATGGTGTTCAGGTGATACGGCGCGGGCGACAGCGCGAGCGAGCGCTGTGCGCCGTTGCGCGGATCGAGCGCCACCAGCTTGTTGTCGGTGACGCTGCTGACGAACAGCGTCTGGCCGTCGTCGCCAAGGTCGAGCCCGTGCAGGTTCGCGCCGATCTTGTGGACACCGACGACCTTGCCGCTCTCCGTCGACACCGCCGAGACCGTGCCGGCGCGCGGGTTGAGCACGTACAGGGCCTGCTCGTCGGCCGACAGCACCACGTGCTCGGGCGCCGGCCCGCCGTCCAGCGTGCGCGTCACGCGCCACGCACCGAGATCGATCTGGCTCACGCTGCCGTTGCCGCTGTTGCTCACATAGGCACGCTTGCCGTCGCGCGTGATAGCGGTGTAATTCGGCGCCGGCCCGGTTTCGATCGTCTTGACCACCCGGTTGGATTGCATGTCCACTACGCTGATGCCGCCGCGGGTCGGGTGCGTGGAGATCACGTAGCGGCCATCGGGCGTGATCGCCTGATGGTGGGTCCAGCCGGATACCGGGATGGTGAGCATCACGTGGCCGTGGCCCGGATGCACCAGGAACAGCTTGCTGTTCGGCGCGTTCGGCGGGCTGCCTGCAGGCAGCGGCGTCTCCAGCATGCTGCCGGCAACGAGGTACTCGCCGTCCGGCGTCGCCACCAGGCCGTGCGGGTTGTCCACGCCCGGATAGCTGGCAGCGATGCGCCCGCTCGCCGCGTCCACCGCGATCACCTGGTTGCCCGAGCCGAGCGGTACATACACCGTGGGCGCCGCCACGACGGTACCCGCCACGGCACAGACCCAGACCGACATCGCCAACCGCAGAGCTGCTATACGCACGCTGACCTCCTGTTTGTTATTGCGTCGCCGCGCCTCGGCACGCGGAACAAGCGTGCCTTCCCGTCTATCACGCTTACCCGAGGCGCCCTCAGTTTCGATTGAAGAGCGCTCGCAGTTCGCCTTCGGTTGGCTGCCGGCGGAACACCACATCGTCATCTACAACCAGGTTGGGCGAGTGCCGGATGCTATATCGCTGCACGATTTCCGGATGGTCCTCTACGAACAACACTTCGTAGAGGACCGCCAAATCCTTTAGCTCGCGCTCAAGGTTGTGGTAGTGGCTGCAACCCCGTGTGGCAATAATCCTGACGTTCATGACTTGATCTCCTATAGGGGTAAGAACATTACCTATGCAACTCGCCCGTTATCGTCCATTCCCTGATTGCCGCAGTTGAGCGTACGTAGACCATCGGCGCCGCGATGGCTATGGATGCGGCGAGCGTAATGGACAACAAGCTACCGATATCTGTTCGGCAAGTCCGGCGATTGATGAGCTGACCGAACAACGTACTTGATCAGCGCAGTGAGCGCGAGGATGAGTACGATCCAGAACAGGACGTCCGTCCAGCCGAAACCCATGCCCCCAGCCCAAACATTCATGCCGTCATATCCCATGCTGCCTCCTCGTGCGGCGCCCACGCTCTTGCATCGAACCGGTTACGCGCGTACACGCATGTTCACCATCATGTCGCTGTCCTCGTGCTCCAGGTTGTGGCAGTGGAACACGTACACCTGGTCGCCGTCGAAATCGTGGCTGAAGTCGACCGCGAGGCGCACCGTCTCGCCTGGCCACACCAGGACGGTGTCCTTCCAGCCGAGGTCGCCTGCGGAGCGGCCATTGCCGTGCACGCCGAGCGCGCGCACCTGCGCCGGACTGTTATGGCGGGACAGCACCTGAAACTGAAAGCCGTGCATGTGCATGGGATGCGCCATGCTGTGGTCGGCGTTGCGTATCTCCCAGACCTCGACGGTGTTGCGCCGCACCTCGATCGGATAGGCATCCTCCCTGTAAGTCTCGCCGTTGATGAGCCAGCGCATGCGCGCCATTTCGATATTCACCTTGCGCACCGTGGCCCGTTTCGTGTCGATGGGCGCAATGCGCGACAGGCGTGCCGGCAGGGCCCGGGCGGCGCCCGCACGCTGTGTGACCTTGAGCTTCATGACGTCGAATATCGCTCCGCCGGGCAGGCGCGCGTTGCTCATGCGGCCCATCATGCCGCCCATCATGCTGCCGCCTTCGAGCGGATCGAACGCCAGACTGCGCAGGAAAACCTCGTCGCCCATGGCAAGGCTGCCGGCGTCGAGCAACACGTCGAGCCGTTCGCCCGGCGCGAGGAAAGCCTCGGTCACCGGATAGGGCTTGTCGAGCAGCCCGCCGTCGGTGCCGATGACGTGATAGGGCAGCGAGCGGCCGCCCTTGACGAAGGCCAGCTTGTAGATGCGCGCGTTCGAGCCGTTCAGCAGCCGGAAGCGGTAGAGGCGCGTGCCGATTTCCGCGAA
>JAKACL010000192.1 GCA_021821425.1 Pseudomonadota bacterium | reverse complement strand
ATTGCCAACCCGATCCTGCTTGGTGATATTTCCCCGCTGATCGATTGCAAGGTATTGGAAGCCGCTGCTCTCCAGGAAGCGGAGTGCGTCGGACTCGCTTAACATGGCGATGGTCGAGCAGCTGCCGGCCACCAGGGCCATGGGCGTCATGACCGTTACAGAGCGCCAGAAACTGACGGGTTTTCCGGTAACGGGATTCAGGATATGGCAGTAGTGACGGCCATCCAGGATGAAATACTTCTCATAATCGCCGCTGGTGGCGAGTCCGCCCGAGCGCATAGGGATGGTGGCCACGATCTGGCCCCTGTGCCGGGGATCCTGAATGCCGATCAGCCAGGGCTGTCCGTCTGCGCGTGGACCGACGACGCTGATGTCGCCGCCGAGATTGGCATAGCCATGGTTGACGCCATTCGCCTTCAGCACGGCAGCGGCCCGGTCGGCCGCATATTCCTTGCCGAAGCCGCCGAAGTCGATTTCCATTTTCGGCGCGGGCAGGTGGATGCGATTTTTATCGCGTTCCACTTTCTGCCAGCCGATGAGTCGGGTCAGCTTTTCCAGTTCATCGTCGCCTGGTACGCGCGGCTCCTTGAAATTCCAGGCTTGCCTGAGTATTCCCGAGGTGATGTCGAACAATCCCCGACTGGTGCGATAAAGCTTGTCGGCGTAATCCAGCAGCCAGTCGGTCTCGTCATCGCACTCGATGTGGCGGCCGCTGCCGGCGGCGGCGTTGATCTGGCTGATGATGCTGTCGGCGCGGTAGCGCGAATACTTGCGCTCGATGCGGTTCACCTCGCCGATGGCTTTTTGCGCGATGGCGGCGGCGGTGGCTTCATCCTTTGCTGCCAGGCGGATTTCGCAAGTGCCGCCCATTGCCATGAAGCTGAAGGTGTAGGTGTGCATCATGCCGATTCAGAAGTACCTGGCCAGCCCGATCTGGATGCTGCGGGCGTAAAACGGGTCAAGGTTCTTGCTGCCCTCGCCGATCAGGCGCCAGTCAGTTTTCTGTGCGTAGTCCTCATACTTGAAATCGATGATCCAGTCCTTGGTCGGCTGGTAGCTGAGCTTGATTCCGAACGTTCTCGCGCCGAATGCCGCCAGGCGCTGGTCGTAGGACATGATCGTCACGCCCGGGATATAGCCCGGGGGGAGAACCGGCAGGGGCGGCGCGGTCGATTCGACGTAGAAATCGGCTGCGCTCTGGGTATACAGCCGCAATGAAGGCGTCAGCGACCATTTTTCCGTCAGCGCCTGGGTATATTCAGCGGTCAGCGTATGTGCGCTCACGCCGAAGGAGTCATGGTAATAACGGTAGCTCAGCTGGCTGGCCCCGTCCCAGTCCTCGATGTAATGATTCCACCTCGCCAGGATCGCTGTCTGGCGCTTGTCGCGCGGGCGGTTGTCGAGGAACTTGTAGGGATCGGTGAAATAACCGTGCCCGCTGCTGTGTGTCACGTTCAACTGGGCGATGTCCTTCGGCGTGAGGACTTGCGTGATTCCTAGCAGGATGTCGGTGCCGTATTTCTTCTCGTGCAGCGTGGGCTTGTTGGTGGGGTCGATGCGATCGCTGTTGCGGCCGACACCGATGTTGAATGTGGTGTTCTTGTCCTCCGTGCTGATGCTGCCCAGCAGGGACAGGGCCTTTGATTCGTAGTCCGACTCTTCCGAGTGTGAAGCGCCTACGGTCAGCGAGCCAAGGCTGAAGTAACGGGTAAGCCTGAGATCCTGGGCATCGCGCTTGTCGTCCATCTTCGTCATGCTGATGGGCGAGGTGTGCCACGCCGGCGACGCGCCGGAAATGGTATCGGTGGTCACCGTGCCGGTGATCGACCATTTTTCCTGAAATGGCGTCATCACCATCAGGGAGTCGGCATCGACCGAAACGCGGTCTATCGAAGGCTGGCTGTCGTCGTAGTTGAGGTGCTTGTACGCAATGATGCCGCGTTCCGGAACCGACTCGGCATGGGATGCCTGGATTGCCGGCAGGGTCAGCGCTGCTGCCAGCAGTGCCTTGCCAGTGTGGGATTGGCCCGGCATGCGGATACCCTGTTTCATGCTGGCTGGTTTGCGGCGCTGGCCGAGGCGCTTCTTCAGTTGCAGCCGCATCCGCCACCTCCGACGCCCGCGCCGCCCGAGGCGGCTTCCTTGCTGAAATAGGTATGTTCCGTGAATGCTGCATCGAGCCGGTCACGGTCGAAGGTCATCTCGGGTTTTGCGAGAAACCCCTTTTCCCACGGGTGCACGGGCTGGATTTGGGCGCAACCGTGCAGGGCGAGCAGACAGGCACCGGCAAGGCACGCCTTTTTCAATTTCATCCGGATGCCGGCGCTCAAGGTTTTACTCCGAGTGCGTCCTGGATCGCCTTTTCCATTTCGTCGCGGCTGTTGTGGTTGAAGCCGACGTGCTTGAACACGATGCGGCCGTCCTTGCCGATCAGGGCGCTGGTGGGCATGCCCTTGACGTCATATTGCTTTGGCGTCGTTCCCTTGGGGTCAAACGCAATGGTGAAGCTTGCCGGCGTCTCGGACAGGAACTTGCGCGCGTCTTCATTTCGGGCGTCCAGATTGACGGCGATTATTTCGAGGCCCTGTGCGGAATATTTCCTGGCGAGTTCGTTCATCCACGGGAAGGACTGGCGGCATGAGCCGCACCAGGAGGCCCAGAAATCCAGATAGACGAGCTTGCCTTTCGAGTCCGAGAGTTTCACCGTGCGATCGAGTCCCGGAAGTTCGAAGTTTTCAGCCTGGTCGCCCACGCCGATGGCATGGACGGGGGCGGCAACGGCATAGGCGATCAAGGCCGCGCAAAGGGCTTGCAGCGTGTGGCGCGCAATATTCATGGGCTGTCCTCCAAGGAAAGTGTCTGTTCTTGGGTAGGCCAAAATGGCATACGTGTAAAAAATTTACACGCAATGTTTTCGTTTGTCAAACCCTGTTCCGGTGGGAAACGCGCACATCCTGTGGATGCTGCCTTATGAAAATGCAGTTATTGGTGATTCGTTGGGTTTCGCTATGGGTCTGGCCTGGATGTCGTTTTCGTATTCGTGTCAATTAATTACACGAGTCTGGGGGGCGCGATTGGGGGAAATAAAAAAGCCGGGCAAAGCCCGGCTTTTTTGACAGGGGGAAGGGGCAGTCAGGCGGCCTGCGCGTGGTGGTAGCCGGTGATGACGTCGACTTCGTTCTTGGAGCCGAGCCGCGGACATGTTTTGGTGGCTGTGGGGCGTAGATGCACAGTGTTTTGCTGCTCGTCAAAATTTGTGGGGCGACCTAAAGTTTTTGACAGAATGTTCGTATAACTCAATTGAAGCCAGTTCAACCGGTTTCGCCATCTGCGGAGTGTATAAATAAGAAATGTTTAACCGGCTCCTCCGGGTGCCGTTATTTATATTCTCACGCCCTAATGCCGCATGCGGAGAAGTAAACATCAATAAGGTTTTCGTTTCCTTGTATAGGGAAGCAATTTTCTATCATCTGTAGGCCAGAACATTTCTGAAATGGGATTCCTGCCCAAGACAGGATGTCTGGCAAAGACTTTTTATGATTGGAGCATGTCATGGCAAAGAAAACTTCTACTGCACCGATTTACGGTGACCAGAACGTCGGCAACCTAGACGACGACATCAACGGCACTAATCAGAGCGACTACATTTTCGCCTACCTTGGCGATGACGACGTCAGGGGCGGCAATGGCAATGACAAGATCGAAGGCGGCTATGGTGACGACAAACTGGAAGGGAATAACGGTAAAGACACCCTTTATGGCGACAACTTTACTGCATACACCGCAACCGTGGTCGATCCGCTGACCGAGAGCTATGACGACGAACTGGACGGCGGCAATGGCAAGGACGAGCTTTACGGCATGGAAGGCAGTGACTGGCTTGAGGGCGGCAATGGCAAGGACAAGCTCTACGGTGACGATGGCGATGATATCCTCTACGGCGGCAAAGGCAAGGACATCCTGGACGGGGGCGAAGGCTCGGATACTGTTTCATATGAAGACGCGGCCAACAAAGTAAGCGTCAATCTTGCGACCGGCACGGTCAAGGGCAACAGTGAAGGCAAGGATACGCTGATTGACATCGAAAACGTCATCGGATCGAGCGCGGCCGATACCCTGCTTGGCAGCGATGATGCCAATGTCCTCGATGGCAATGATGGCAATGACAATATTTCCGGCGGCCTTGGCGATGACACCCTGATCGGCGGAGACGATGCCGACACGCTCACAGGCGGCGACGGCATGGACATCTTCGTGTTCGATTCGCTCGATGCGGCCGACACCGTGACCGACTTCGCCTCGGGTGCCGATATGCTGAGTTTCGATGACAGTACCTTCACCAGCTTTGGCGGGCTGACTTTCGGTGCGGGTAATTTCGTCGATGGAACGACCGCGTTGGATGCGGACGACTTCCTGCTGTACGACAGCAGCAGTGGCGCCCTGTATTACGATGCCGATGGCAACGGTGCAGGTGCTGCAGTCGTTGTGGTCCAGATGGGCGCGGGTACTGCGGTTGCCTATACGGATATTGTCATCAGCTAAGGAGCTACTGCTTCGGCGCTCGTTTGAAAACTCTGTGGCCATTCCGCATGCGGGGTGTGTTGATTCGCACCCCGCTTTGTTTTCCGTTTTGCTACGTTCTCGCTTTCGGTAGGGTTGCTGGATAGACAATAAGGCTTTTGGGTGTCATGCCATTGGCACAGGGTGCGCTCTTCCTGCGGACTGTCCCCGGGGCCTGATTAGCTGCAGCAGCGAAACGCTGGTGATGCTTACGGTGATGTTGGCGTTCGACTGTCTGCGGCTTCTACTGCTCGGCTCCGGAGGCATGCTGGACAAGCTGTTCGGCGAGAAGGTCATCGACCGGCTGATAGAAAACGGCTCGCGTATGCAACCGACCGAGCAGATGTACGGGCTCAAGGATGTGGCCGTGCTGGGGGTGTATTACGGGTAACAGCATCATCGCCCAGTTCGACGCGTCCTAGCTGCTGTTTTTCGTGGCGCTGATTCAGAGCGCCAGCAACCTGCTGGCCCGGTGCTACAGATTGCTATGCTGGCGGGCTGCAGCCAGGCATGGTTGCTGAGGTTTATTATCCAGACTGAGGCGAGGGCGGTTCTGGAATACCTGCTCAAGCCGGTCACCGACGCCTTGCTGCGCGCCTCCCGCGAGAGATGAACAGGGTCGGCTTGTCCACGTGCGAGAACAAAAAAAGCCGGGCAAAGCCCGGCTTTTTTGACAGGGGGAAGGGGCGGTCAGGCGGCCTGGGCGTGGTGGTAGCCGGTGATGACGTCGACTTCGTTCTTGGAGCCGAGCACCACGGGCACGCGCTGATGGATGGCCTGGGGCTGGATGTCCAGGATGCGCTCGCGGCCGGTGGTGGCGGCGCCGCCGGCCTGTTCGACGATGAAGGCCATGGGGTTGGCTTCGTACATCAGGCGCAGCTTGCCGCCCTTCTCGCGCAGCTTTTCGTCCATGGGATACATGAACACGCCGCCGCGGGTGAGGATGCGGTGCACTTCGGCCACCATGGAAGCGACCCAGCGCATGTTGAAGTCCTTGCCACGGGGGCCTTCCTTGCCCTGCAGACATTCGTCCACGTAGCGGCGCACGGGCTGTTCCCAGAAGCGGTAGTTCGACATGTTGATGGCGAACTCCTTGGTGTCGGCGGGGGTGGTCATGTTCTCATGAGTGAGAACGAACTCGCCGACGTTGGGGTCGAGGGTGAAGCCGTTGACG
>JAKACL010000191.1 GCA_021821425.1 Pseudomonadota bacterium | reverse complement strand
GTTCAGGCTCAGGCCGACCAGGAAAAACTTAAAGTCGTATATGAGCAGACTGGCCCCAAGGCCGGGCCTTTGCAGAGCGAAATCAATCGCTTGAACAACGATATTGCCGCGCTGGGTGCGGTCAATCTCGCCGCGCTGGATGAGCTCACCGAAGCGCAGGAGCGCGGCACCTATCTCGCCAACCAGCACGCCGACCTCCTGGAGGCGACCGAGACCCTGGAAGCCGCGATCAGGAAAATCGACCAGGAAACCCGCGAACTCCTCAAGGCGACCTTCGATACCGTTAATGCCAACCTCGGCGAACTGTTCCCGCAGTTCTTCGGCGGCGGCCGCGCCGAACTGGTGCTGACCGGCGAGGAACTGCTCGACGCCGGCGTGCAGATCATCGCGCAGCCGCCGGGCAAGAAGAACGCCAGCATCCACCTCCTGTCCGGTGGGGAGAAGGCGCTCACCGCCTTGTCGCTGGTGTTCGCGCTGTTCAAGCTCAATCCCGCGCCGTTCTGCCTGCTGGATGAGGTGGACGCGCCGCTCGACGACGCCAACACCGTGCGCTACTCGGAAATGGTCAAGCGCATGTCGAGTGAGACCCAGTTCCTGTTCATCACGCACAACCGCATCACCATGGAAATGGCCCAGCATCTGGCCGGCGTGACCATGAACGAACCCGGCGTCTCGCGCATCGTGGCGGTGGACGTGCAGGAGGCGCTGCGCTTCCAGGAAGCAGCCGCCTGAGCCGGACCACCTGCTGACTTTTGCCTGTCATGGCTTCAGTCCATGATTCGGTACACATGCCGGCACGGCATGTGCTTGAATGAACAAACAGGCAAATAAGCAGGGGACCAGGGCTTGAACCCGCTCGATCAGTTGTGCGCCCGCTATGGCGTGCATCAGGAGTACTACACCATCTGGGGTGAACATCACCCCACCAGCGAGCGCACCAAGCGGGTGGTCCTCGCTGCCATGGGGGTGCCGGCGGAAGACGATGCCGCCGTGGAAGGTTCCCTGCGCGCGCACGAAGACGGACAGTGGCGCCGTTTGCTGCCGCCGGTCATGGTGGTGCGCGAATTTTCCGGGCCTTGCCGCATAGCGCTGAATATTCCCATTGCCCTCGACCAAGCCTTCTGCCGCTGGCAACTGCGCACTGAATTCGGCCAGGAACTGGGCGGGGAATTCCTGCCGGCCAGCCTGGAAGAGGGTGGCCGCTATCAGCTGGACGGGCAGGAACGGGTGCGACGCATCCTCGTGCTCGAGTTGCCTGTCGATCCCGGCTATCATCGCTTCCATATCGCCTGCGGCAACGGCATGGGCGGCGAAATGCCATTCATCGTCGCACCGCATGCCTGCTACACACCGCCTGCGATCCAGGAACACCGGCGAACCTGGGGTTTTGCCGCCCAGCTTTATGGCGTGCGGAGTGCACACAACTGGGGCATGGGTGACTTCAGTGATTTGCGCGCCCTGGTCGAATTCTGCGCCGATGCCGGCGCCGCTACCGTGCTGCTCAACCCCCTGCATGCGCTGTTCCCCGATGCGCCCGAGCATGCCAGCCCCTACAGCCCATCGAGCCGGGTCTGGCTCAACACGCTCTACCTCGACATCCAGGCCATTGCCGATTTTGCCGAGTGCGAGGCCGTGCGGGAAATGGCAGCCAGCCATGCCTTCCAGCAAAAGCTCCAGGTTCTGAGGGAGTCAGGACAGATCGATTACGCCGGCGTGGCGTCCGCCAAGCGCGAAATGCTCGAAATGCTGTACCGCCATTTCCGCAAACGCCATCTAGAGCTGCCGGGCAGCGAGCGGGGCAGGGCATTCCGCGCCTTCCAGGCCGCACATGGCGAAAGCCTGCGCAAGCTGGCCGAGTTCGAGGCCTTGCAGGAATATTTCCACGCCGAGGACGGCGCGGCATGGGGCTGGCCCTCCTGGCCAGAGGCCTATCACGACCAGCATGCGGCCGAAGTGGCGGCGTTTGCCGAAGCGAATCTGGAACGCGTGGAGTTCCATGAGTACCTGCAATGGCAGGCGTTTCTGCAACTCGAAGCCGCCGGCCAGGCTTCCTGGGAGCGCGTCATGAGCATCGGCATCATGCTCGATCTCGCCATCGGCGTGGCCGAAGGTGGCGCGGCTACCTGGACCCGACCGCAACTCTACGCCTTGAATGCCAGCGCCGGCGCGCCCCCGGACGAGATCAACCTGCTTGGGCAGGACTGGGGGCTACCGCCCTGGATTCCACACCGGCTGCGCGAGGCAGCCTACGAACCCTTCATCGAGCTTTTGCGCGCCAACATGCGCTTTGCCGGCGCGCTGCGCATCGACCATGTCATGGGACTGTACCGGCTGTTTTGGGTGGTGCGCGGGTTCACGGCCGTGGAAGGCTGCTATGTCAGCTATCCCTTCGAGGATCTGTTGGGCATTCTCGCGCTGGAGAGCCAGCGCAATCGCTGCCTGGTGGTGGGCGAGGATCTCGGCACGGTGCCTGACGAAGTGCGCCATGCCCTGCATCCGGCGGGCGTGCTGTCGACGCGGGTGCTGTATTTCGAACGCTGGAACGATGGGCGCATGAAGCCGCCACGCGAATATCCGGCCCAGGCTGCCGCCACAGTCACAACCCACGATTTGCCGACGCTCGCGGGCTTCTGGCAGGGCAAGGACATCGAGTTGCGCGAACGTTTGCGGCTTTTCCCCTCGGTCGAGGCGCGCGACCGCCAGGTCGCGGCACGCGAGGCTGACAGGCCGCACTTGTTGCAGGCGCTGCAGGCGGAAGGGCTGCTGCCTTCAGGCAGCACGCAGCCTGAATCCTTTCCGGACATGACGCCGGAACTGGCGCAGGCGGTATACGCCTATCTTGCGCGCTCGCCCTCGAAATTGCTGCTGGTGCAGATGGAAGATGGGCTCGGCGTGACGGAACAGCCCAACCTGCCCGGCACCACGGAAGCGGTGTATCCCAGCTGGCGGCTGAAGCTGCCCCTCGACATCAGCCACTGGCATGAGCAACCCTGCCTGCAGGGCATTACGCAGGCGTTGCGCGAGCAACGGCCCTAGGCAGAAGTGTTCCCGCGCACGAAGGCTGGGATCTCGCCTGCGGGCATGGGCTTGCTGAAAAGATAGCCCTGCACGAAATCGCATTGATGCGAAGTCAGCAGACGGCGTTGCGCCTCGTTTTCCACACCTTCCGCCGTAACCGTCAGGCCCAGGTTATGGGCGAGAGCGATGGTGGCGGTGCAGATGGCCACGTCGTTTTCATCGCTCTCAATATCGCGCACGAAGGACTTGTCGAGCTTGAGTGTCTGGATGGGCAGCAGCTTGAGGTAACTGAGCGAGGAGTAGCCGGTGCCGAAATCGCCGATCGACAGCCTCAGGCCTAGGCCGCGCAGGGCGCGCAGCTGATTGATGCTGACAATGGGGTCCTCCATGGCCGCCAGCCGCACCGCATCGATCAGGGACCGTTTGCTGCTGGCCATGGTGCCGGTCAGAGGAGGCAACACGCCGATTCTGAGTTGCAGTAAGACGGCTTTATGCCTGTCCAGCTTTAGCCAGCTGGGCGGGGATCATTCGTAGCGCAGGAACTCCTCGGCCAGGGAGTCGGGTCCGAATTGCTCGATCAGGGCGTCGATCTCCTCCACCAGCGTGTCGTCTTCATCCTCTTCCAGGGTGCCTTCGCCTACCAGGCGCACGCCCAGCCCGGAAACGATCGCTTCCCTGACAGCGGCCAGGGTGGGAGGGTTTTCCCGGTTCTCGTCGTTGACCATGGCTTCGATCACGCACGAAAGTTGCTCGCTGGCCTGGGCCTGCACGAAATCCACGGCCAGCGCGGTTTCGCCGAATTCTTCGATCAGTGCATCCATTTCGTCCAGCACCGAGGCATCGACGTCGAAGTGGTGCATGTGTTCGGCTTCGCGGAAATCGGCGGGCAGCATGCCGGCGAGGAAGCGGCGTGCGGAAACCAGCGTGATCGGCTGCGCGCTTTCCGGGTCGTTGACCCGGCTTCTCAACAGATCAGACAAGCGCGGACTGACGCGCGTTGCGACATCGATAGGGTGACGAGCCATGGCGATCCCCCATTTATCCTGGGACGAATTAAACTGATGGTGCTTTTCCGATTTGGCCATCTATTTTTAATATATAGCAGAGGACTTCCCGGCTGGGCCGGGCGACGATCAACCCTGACCGACAGCGCAGAACAATGCCATCAATCAAGCCGCTTACGCCGGACCGTTTGTGTCATACATGCAATTCTGACCGTTTCTCCTTTACGACCACCGCTGAACTCGAGGATCTGGACCAGGCCGTGGGCCAGATGCGCGCCATCGAAGCCGCGCAGTTCGGCATGGGCATGCGCCATGCCGGATACAACCTGTACGTCATGGGCCCGGCCGGGATCGGCAAGCGCTTCCTGGTGCACAGGCTGCTGGAGCAGCGTGTGGCAGAAGAGCCGCCGCCCTCGGACTGGTGCTATGTCAACAATTTCAGCCAGCCGCACAAGCCGCGCGTCATCCACCTGCCGGCCGGCATGGGTGCGCGTCTGCAGGCCGACATGCAGCAGTTGCTGACCGAACTGCAGGCGACCATTCCGGCGGTGTTCGAAGGCGAGGAATACCGCCGCCGCCTGGCGCAGATTGATGAAGAATACGAGGTGCGCCAGGGCCAGGCGTTCAACGAGGTGGGCGAAGAAGCGGGCAGACACAACATCATGCTGTTGCGCACGCCCAATGGCTTTTCCTTCGCGCCCGCCAAGGGCGAGGAGGTCATGAGCCCTGAGGATTATGACAAGCTTGCCGCAGAGGAAAAGGCGCGCATCGACGAAGAGGTTACCCGCCTGCAGGAGCAACTCGAAAAGGTCATCCGCCAAGTGCATGTGTGGCGGCGTGAGCGCATCGAACGCGTACGCAAGCTCAACGAAGAGGCGGTGCTGTTCGCAGTCGGCCACCTGATCGACGCCCTGCGCAACGACTATGCCTCCTTTCCGGCGGTAGGCGGCTACCTCAACGAGGTGCAGCAGGATGTCATCGAGAACATGGACGAGTTCCGCAAGTCGCGCGAGATGCCATCCGGGCTTGCCATGCTCACCGGCGAGCAGCCCAATTTCAACCGCTATCTGGTCAACCTTCTGGTCGGGCGCGACGAAGCCGAGAAGGCACCCGTGATCTATGAAGAAAACCCCACTTTCCAGAACCTGATCGGCCGGGTCGAGCATGTCTCCCAGTTCGGCGCCTTGGTCACCAACTTCCTCCTGATCAAGCCAGGGGCGCTGCACATGGCCAATGGCGGCTATCTGCTGCTGGATGCGATCAAGCTGTTGTCGCAGCCTTTTTCCTGGGACGCACTGAAGCGTGCCTTGTCCTCGCACGAGATTCGCATCGAATCACTCGGCCAGATGTACAGTATGGTCAGCACCGTCTCGCTGGAGCCGGAGCCGGTAGAACTTGACGTCAAGGTCATCCTCCTCGGCAACCGCATGCTCTATTACCTGCTGGCCGAATACGACCCGGAGTTCGGCGAGCTGTTCAAGGTGGCGGCCGACTTCGAGGACGAGGTTCCACGCAACGCCGACAACGACATACTATACGCGCGATTGATCGGCACCCTGGCGCGCAGGGAAGGGCTGCACCCGCTTGACCGCGAGGCCGTAGCGCGGGTGATCGAGCATTGTTCGCGCCGGGCCGAGGACGCGAAAAAACTGTCCACGCACATGGAAAGCCTCTCCGACCTGGTGCGCGAAGCGAATTACTGGGCAGTCAAGGAAGGCAGGGAAGTG
>JAKACL010000190.1 GCA_021821425.1 Pseudomonadota bacterium | reverse complement strand
ATTGCCCTTGAGCCCGCCGTTGAGGGCGATGTCGTTGAACTGCCGCCCCAGAAACTCGAGGCTGCCCAGAGTAAGGCTGATGCTCGAAACGCCGGCATTTTTGCCGCCCCGCCCTTGCGGCAGGATGTCGGCCCAGCCGCCCAGATCGAAATTCTTCACGCTGCCGGCGATCTTCATGCCGGGCTCGGCGGGCAGTTGCGCCTTGCCGCCGAAATTGAGTTCGCCGCGCTCCAGCCGATAGCCTTCGGCGACCGGTGCCGAAACCCACGCCGCGGTAGCGATGTCGCCGTACTGCAGTCCGGATCGCTTGCTGCCGTCATCCAGGCTTTGCTGTTCGAACACGAAGCTTGCAGGTTTTTCTGCCGTTTTTTCCAAAGGCGCAGGCAGGCGCGCATCCAGGCCGAGCAGATTGGACTCCAGGCGAAAGCGCGGCCTGCCGCGCTTGAGGACAAGTTCGCCCTTCCAGTCGGATTGCCCGGACAGGCGGCCGGCGATCTCCTTGCCGAACCACGTATCCAGGGCCGCCGCCGTAAAGCTGCCCTGGCCGCGCACGCGTACCTGACCGCCCTCGGTCGCCGCCGTCAGCGTCGCCGGCCCGCCCAGCAGGCGCGCCGTAATTTTTCGCGACGTTACCGCCTCGCCGGTGAAATCGAGAACCCCGCTGACCTGCTCCATGCGCGGCATGTCCGGTCCCGGGTATATCGTATTGCGGTTGAAAACCAGCCGGCCGGCCAGCGTGGTGTCTTCGCTGTGCCGCAAGGGGACCTTGATGTTCATCTGCAGGGCGAGCGCGCCATTGGCAGTCATCTCATCCGTCAGCCCGTCGATCTTCTCGCTGACCGGGCTGAAGTTCGCGAAGCGGATGAATTCCTGAGCTGGCCCGACCGCCTCGCCGCTGATTTCCAGCAGTTCCTCCGTCGTCTCGAGATCGGGAATCACGGCCTTGACCTTGCGCAGTTGCGCACCGTAGATGCGCGCCTTGTCGGAGCGGATCTCCATGCGCACGCCATCGAACAGGAGATCGCCCTCGATATCGTCGATCTGCGGATAATCGGGCGTGTAGCGAAGCTGGCCGCCGCGAATCTTGCCGGCCACCCTGAAAATGCCGTCATTCGACGTTTTGAACGGAAATTTGGCCAGATCGCCCTGCAGCTTGAAGGTACCCTGTTCCGCCTCGCCGCGCAGGATGCTGTTTCTCAGCCAGTCGCGCGTGTTCTCGCTCACGGCCAGGGGCAGATAGCGCTCGACCTTCGGGCCGTTCGCCCGCTCCACGCGGCCGGCCAGGTCGGCCGCGCCCGGGCCCTTGCCATCGAGCCGGTAGTGCCCGTACAAGGTGGCGGCGAAATCCTCGTTGGAGAGCACCGCTTCAGCGATCTCGATATCGTAGTGCTCGTCCTTCTGGCGCTTCCAGCCGCCGCGCGCATTCAGGATGTCGAAGCGAAACTGCGGCTCGGCGAAATAGCCGGGCAAATCGAAACCGCTTTGCTTGGCGGCGATGTCATAGCGACCTTTTTCCTCATTGCCCGCCAGCATGCCGCTGAGGTTCGCCCCGCCCGGCCGCCCCTCCCCTGCCGCCCAGCCCAGCCCGGAAAAACGGGCATCGATGCTGAATTTCTCCGGTGCGGACAAGGGTCCGCGCCACTGCAACTGCAGGCTGTCGAATCGCCCCTGCGGGGCCAGTTCATCGATCCGCGCCCGCCAGGAATCGTCCAGCGGCAACATACGAGAAAGGGCTGCAAGCTGTGACAGCGAGACGCGCGCGGCAGAGGCCTGCTGCTCGCCATCGCCCCAGCGGTAGGAGAAATCGAACGGATCGGCAACTATGCCGGTCCTGCCGGCAAGAGAAACGCCGCGCGCATACACAGTCTGCGCGGCTCCGGCTTTTGCGCTTTTCTCGCGCGCCCAACCCAGTTCTCCCCTCAATCTGGCAAGATCGACAGGTGCCGCCAGCAACGGCGATTGCAGGTAGAGATCGGCAAGGTTCAGCTTGAAATCGCTCGCCGACAAGCGCCCCTGTTCGATTCCCAGCTCGGCTTCGATGCTGCCGTGGCCGCGCGCCTGCGCATACTCCGCCGGCAGCCAGGGACGCCAGGACGCCAGTTCCAGCGCGGGAATCTTGAGCGCCATCCGGCCATGCCAGTCCTCGCGCTTGGACAAACTGTGGCCATACAGCACGCCGTCCAGGGCAAGCGGTTTGGACAGATAAGCCGGCGGGGTCATGGCCACCTGAAAGGCGTGGCGATTGAGCAGGCTCTGCATCTGCAGCGACACGTCACGCAAAACCAGCGGCTTGCTGCCTCGCGTATCGTCCATCCAGGCCACGGTCACGCCCTGCATGCGCACCTCGCCCTGCTTGAGCAGCCAGTCGCTGAACGCAGTGTCGGGGCTGTTCGGGTCGACCACGATGCCGCCGACATGGATCAGGCCATCCTGTGCGCGGCGCACCGTCAGGCCCGGCGCATCGACATGCAGCGTGTGAAACCTGGGTTCCAGCGCAACCAGGGTGCGCCAGCCGAAGCGCCCTTCCATCTTCGAGAAATACAGCACCGGGCGGCCGTTCTTGGAAACGCGCACGCCTTCCAGCATGAAAAGCGGGCGGGCGCCACCCCACTCGCCATTCAGCGCATCGAAATTGATGGTGTAACCCGTGGCGGAAGACAGCAGGCCGGCGATGTCATCCTTGTACTGCGGCAGATTCGGGAATACCCACCAGTACAGCCAGGCCAGCACCAGCAATGGAATCGCCACAAGCGTACCCGCCAGCGCCCATAACCAGCGGCTGCGCAACAGGGAGGAAATTTTGAAACCACGCATTTGCTTATTGTATTGCCTGATTCCGGCCGGAAACCGGCTCCCGCAGGGCTGGCCGCATATTTATTCGCCTGCCTGCCAGTTGCTCAGCAGCCGGCGGTTGCGCTTGGTGGGACGGCCCTTGATTTCGCGCGCCGGCTCCCTGGCCAGTTTCTGCATGGCCGCCTGTTCTTCGCGCCGCGCTCGGCTCTCGGCGGTTTCCTCGTAGAGGACTTGCGCCACGCTGGCCGGGCCGCGCTTGTCGGACAGGCCGCGCACGACCACCTCCCACTCGGCCTCCCCCGCACGCACGCGCAAGGCATCGCCCACGCGGACTTCTCGCGCCGGCTTGCAGCGCTCGCCGTTCCAGTGCACCTTGCCGCTGTCCACTGCCTGGGCAGCGAGCGATCGCGTCTTGAAGAATCTTGCGGCCCACAGCCATTTATCTATACGCATAGCTAAAACATTTAACCACGGGGAGCACTGGGAGCACGGGGAAAGACAAATCAAAAAAACCCAGTGTGCCCCGTGTCCCCCGTGGTCAATGATCTTTCCGTTTGATTGGTAGTACTGGGTATTTCTTGTGACAATGCCGGTTTGGCAAGTTCATAAAATAAATCCGGGAGAAGTCATGACCCCAAAAATCCTCGCCTTTGCCGGCAGCACCCGCAATGGTTCTTTCAACCGCCAGGCGCTGGATCACGCCGTTAACGGCGCGCGCGACGCCGGCGCGGAAGTCACCTTGATCGACCTCAGGGATTACAGCCTGCCGCTGTACAACGGCGATCTGGAAGCAAGCCACGGCCTGCCGGAAGCGGCGGTGCGTTTGAAGGAACTGTTCAAATCGCATCAGGGCCTGCTGCTGGGTTGTCCGGAATACAACAGCTCGATCACGCCGCTGCTGAAGAACACGCTGGACTGGGTGTCGCGCGAGCATGATGGCGAATCCGGCCTGGTGCCCTACGAGGGCAAGCTCGCGGCGCTGGTGGCCGCCTCGGCCGGCAATCTCGGCGGACTGCGCGGGCTGCGGCATGTGCGCGAAATTCTCACCACCCTGCAGGTGCTGGTGATTCCCAAGCAGATGGGGCTGGCCAGGGCCGACAAGGAGTTGGCCAATCCCGATTCGCGCGCGCTGAAAGGCCTCGCCGATACCGGGCATGCATTGGCCGAAGCGATCAGGCGCTGGGGGTGACTTCAAGCCGGCAGGCGTGGGTCCGCACAAACCAGCGCTAGGCGTCATCCCAGAGAATATCGGCGCACACCACTACATCCTGCGCCAGGGCATTCTTCAGCTTGACGGAAAGCGTAATACACATGCGCGCATCCGTGATTGACAGGTACGGCCGGCTGACCTGCAGCTGCCCCGGCTCCGCCACCGCCCGCTGAAAATAGGGACGCCTGGCCCAGACTGCGCCGGCCGGGTTCGAAATGGGCTGGAAGCGCAGATCGCCCTTCGACTCATTGCCGGGCGCCACAATGTTCTCCCCCATTTGATAACCGTTGGCATCCAGCACGTAACAGCGCAACACATCGGATAGCGCCAGCATGCGGGACAGCGCCTCCCAGGCATTCTGAGCATCTTCCGACAGCCCTGCAAAATCGCGGAAAGCCTCGATATAGACACTCAACCCCGAACGGTTGCGTTCGCGATTCTCATGGCATGTTTGCGAGTAACGGCCACAGAGTCCGCCCAACAAGGGAACGAAGCTGTTCTGATCGCGCAAAGCCGGTTCCGGACGAGAGAAAAAGAATCCCTGGACAAAATCCACGCCGGCATCCATCGCAATCATCACTTCCTCTTCGTTTTCGATGCCCTCGATCAGGGTCAAGCACCCGGTTTCGTGCAACAGCGCAACCAGGCTCGGCAACACGCGCCGAACCCTTCGGCTCTCGCGCGCCTGGACCAGCATGGTGCGATCCAGTTTGACGATCTGCGGCTGCACGCGCCAGATGCGCTCGAAATTCGAGTAGCCCGCGCCGAAATCGTCGATCGCAACCAGACAGCCCAGATCCTGGTAATAGCGCATGGCATCGGCCAGCAGCGCCTCATCCGGAACCGCGTTTTCGACCAGCTCGATCACGACGCGATGCGTCGGCATTCCATGGCGTTCCAGCATGGTTCCGAAAAAGGGGGCGTAATGCTTGCCGCTCATGGCAACGCGGGCGTTCACATTGAGGAAGAGCCATGGCTCTTCCTGGCCGGCAGCCAAAAAGTTGCGCACATGAATGTTGCGCGCGAGCCGGTCAAGAAACACGATGTCATCGTCCGACCCGGCCGCATCAAACAGGATATTGGGCGCAACCGGCCGACCGTCGCTGCCGCACGCGCGCACCAGGCCTTCGTAACCGATGATGCGGCGATGCGCAAGGCTGATAATGGGCTGGAAATGGCTGCGCAACGCCATGTCGCGGAACATACCCAAAACGCCGTCAGTGCCTTTTTTCGTCGCGGATTCGATTCCATCCGCAGAAAGATCCTGTTTTGCAACAACTGCCTTGAGAAGCGTCATGGCGAGTATTAACCCGAACCGGAATAAGTGTTAGGAACCCTCGGCAGGTAGGGCGCGAATCAGTTGCTTTGCGTCACAACCGGGATCATATGTGCAAGAGGCATACCAGGCAGCAGCAGGCCAGAATGGCTATCTATCCGGCCTGATCATGCGCATAGATGACAAGGGTTGCACCATGGCAGGGCATGACCCAGCCAAAGCGCACCTTAGTTATGCATTGTTACAGGGGCATGAACCGGCATCATGCACCTTGACTGACTCGGCCCGGGCTCAGACCGATTGCTTGAGTTGCTCCAGAATCGCAGGGTTCTCCAAGGTAGAAACATCCTGGGTAATCTCCTCGCCCTTGGCGATGGCGCGCAGCAGGCGGCGCATGATCTTGCCGGAGCGGGTCTTGGGCAGGTTGTCGCCGAAGCGGATGTCGTCGGGCTTGGCGATCGGGCCGATTTCCTTGCCCACCCAGTCGCGCAGCTCGGCCACCAGCTTCTTGGCTTCCTCAC
>JAKACL010000189.1 GCA_021821425.1 Pseudomonadota bacterium | reverse complement strand
CCTGATGGACCGGGGCTACCGGCCGGGGCGGCTGTTCGCGATGCCGGCCCGCGAGATCGCCGAGCTTGCGAGCGCTCACCCCGCGGGCGAGCCTGAACCGGCCGAGGCCAGCCCTTACCAGGCCATCCTGGAGCAGATTCTGGCGGGCGACGCCGAGGGCCTGCGCGCGAGCCTGAACCAGCTTCTGGCCAAGCAGGGCTTGCAGCGTTTTGTCCAGGACAGTGCGCCTTCCCTGAACGAGAAGGTCGGCAACGGCTGGGCCAGCGGCCTGCTCGCGGTGCACCAGGAGCATTTGTATGCGGAGGAAATGAGCCGCCTGCTGCGCTCGGCCATTGCCAGCGTGCCGGCGAGCCGGCGCCCGCCGCGCATCCTGCTCACCACGCTGGCGGGCGAGGCGCACGGCCTCGGCCTGCTGCTGGTGGAGGGCGTGCTCGCCCCGGAGGGGGCGCAATGCATCAGCCTCGGCCTGCAGACGCCGGGCGAGGAAATCGTGCGCGCGGTCGACGCCTATGCCATCGACGTGCTGGTGCTGTCCTTCAGCGTGGCGTTTTCGCCGCGCCAGGGCCTGACCGAATTGCAAAGCCTGCGCGCGCGCCTGCCGGCGCGCACCGAAATCTGGGCCGGCGGGGGCATGACCCGCGGCCTGCTCAGGCAGAAGCTGCCGGGCGTGCTGTGGACGCCGGAACTCGCCGACTGCCTCACGCGGCTTGCCGACTGGCGCGCGCGCCACGGCATCTGAAGCCGCGCCGGCGCCGCGTGTGCAGCCGCCGGCATTTACCGGCTATCATCGGGCTTGTCCGGTCAAATTCGCGCACATGAAAAACACCGCCGTCCTGCTCCTCTCCTGCCCCGACCAGAAAGGCCTGGTCGCGGCCATCGCCAACTTTCTGCTGACCTACAACGCCAACATCCTGCATGCCGACCAGCACCAGGATGCCGAACTCAAGCTGTTCCTGATGCGGGTGGAATGGGACCTGCGCGGTTTCAGCCTGCCGCTGGAGGACTTTGCCGCCGCCTTCGCGCCCATCGCGCAAAAGCACCAGATGACCTGGCGCCTGGCGGAGTCGGCGAGAAAGCCGAGGATGGCGATCTTCGTGTCCAAGTTCGACCATTGCCTGGCCGACCTCTTGTACCGCTACCAGAGCGGCGAGCTGCACTGCGAGATTCCCATCATCCTCAGCAACCACGAGGACACGCGCTGGCTGGCCGACACCTACCGCGTGCCCTACCAGTACATCGCGGTGAGCAAGGACAGCAAGGACGAGGCGGAGAAGACGCAGATGGCCATCCTGCACCGCGAACAGGTGGACTTCATCGTGCTGGCGCGCTACATGCAGGTGCTGAGTCCGCGCTTCCTGCACCACTACGAAAACCGCATCATCAACATCCACCATTCCTTCCTGCCGGCGTTCCACGGCGCCAAGCCCTACCACCGCGCGTTCGAGCGCGGGGTCAAGCTGATCGGCGCGACCAGCCACTACGTGACCGAAGTGCTGGACGACGGCCCCATCATCGAGCAGGACGTGGCGCGCATTTCCCACCGCGACGCGCTCGATGACCTGATCCAGAAGGGCGCCGACCTGGAGAAGATCGTGCTGTCGCGCGCGGTGAAGTGGCACATCGACAACCGCGTGCTGGTCTACGCCAACAAGACGGTGGTGTTCGACTGAATGGGGATCGGGGAGCTGATCGGCTATCCCGCCGCCATCCTGACCACGGCCGCCTTCGTGCCGCAGGCCTGGAAGTCGTGGCGCACGCGCGACTTGTCGGGCATTTCGCTGCCGATGTACGCGCTGTTCACGCTCGGCGTGGGGCTGTGGCTGGCCTACGGCATCGCCATCGGAAGCTGGCCCGTGATCGCGGCGAACGGCATCACGCTGGTGCTGGCCTCCGTGGTGCTGTGGCTGAAGCTGCGCCACAGCTAGGCCGCGCGGGAACCCTTTTTCTGTCCGTGCCTGGCCGCGGCCGCCTCAGTCGCGGGGCGGTCTGCCGGCCAGGGCGCCCTGGCGCTGGAACAGGCCGCGGATGCGGCTGAGCAGGCCGGGGTCGACTTCCTGTTTGGGGGCCTCCACCTTGTGGCGCAGCACGGTTTCCGGCCGGTTCTGGATTTCGCGCGAACGGTCGATGCCGGACTGGATGCCGCGCAGGGTGATGACCTTGCGCATCGGCTTGGGCAGCACGCGGTGCACCTGGCCCTGGTTGATCAGGCCGACGAGTTCGCCGGTGTCCCAGTAGGAGGTCAGCACGATGGTGACGATGTGCGGCTTGAAGCGCTTGAGCGTCTTCAGGAACGGGGTCATGTCCTCGTTGCCGATGCGGACCTCGGACACCACGACGGAGATGTGCTTCTCCTCGAGCACGGACATGGCGGCGCCGAGGCTGGTGGCCCATTCCAGGCTGAACGTGGGCGGCAGGCTTTCCCTGATCAGCGCGGTCAGTTCGGACGCGGTCTCCCAGCTGTCGTCGATCAGCAGCACCCCCATGGGTTCGCCTGCCGCCTGCGGGGCATGCGCGGGCGAGGCCGGCTGTTCGAGGCTGAGCGCGATCTCGGTGGCCTCGCCGATGATGCCGCGGATGTCGTCGGCGTTCCAGGGCTTGCTGATGTAGCGGAACACCTCGCCGTCGTTGATGGAGCCGACGATGGCGTCGATGTCGGAATAGCCGGTGAGCAGCAGGCGCATGGTGTCGGGTGCGATTTCGCGCGCCTGGCGCAGCAGGTCGACGCCGGCCATGATGGGCATGCGCTGGTCGCTGATGAGGGCGTGCACCTTTTCGCGCCTGAGGATTTCCAGCGCTTCGTTGCCGTCGGTGGTGGCCAGCACGCGGTAGTTGGCCGCAAACAGCATGCGCAGCGAGCGCAGTATCCTTTCCTCGTCGTCCACGAACAGCAGGGTCGGCTTGGCGCCGGCCGCATCCGGCGTGGGCAGTCTGGAAGGGGTCATCTGGCTTGCGGTATTCATGTCTTGCCTTTCAGTTCAGGGTGGGCTTGAGCGGCAGGCTGACGCAGAACGCCGTGCCCTTGCCGATTTCCGACTTGACCCGGATGTGGCCCTTGTGGTCCTTGACGATGCCGAAGACGATGGAGAGGCCCAGCCCGGTGCCCTGGCCCACCGGCTTGGTGGTGAAGAAGGGGTCGTAGATCTTCTTGAGGTTTTCCGGCGGAATGCCCTTGCCGTTGTCCTGCACGATGGCGTGGACGAAGCGCTCGTCGGCCAGGGTTTTGATGGTGATGCGGCCGAAGTCCTCCATGGCGTGGGCGGCGTTGGTCAGCAGGTTGAGGAAGACCTGGTTGATCTGCGAGGGCGAGCAGCTCACCCTGGGCAGCACGCCGAATTCGCGCACCACCTCGGCCTTGTGCTTGATGACGTTGTGGCCGATGCGCAGCGCCGACTCGATGCACTGGTTGATGTCGACCTCGTCCACCGCCGCGCGGTCGAGGCGGCTGAAATCCTTGATGTTGACCACGACTTCGGAGATCTGCTGCATGCCGTACAGGCTGTCGGAGAACAGGCCGGCCATGTCCTCCCGGGGGAAGAGGTCGCCGATCTCCTGGCGCAGGCCCATCAGTTCGGCCAGATGCTCATTGAGTACGGCCTCGTCGGTGTCGGGCGCCTGGGTCATGCTGAGCAGCATGTCGTAGCCGGCGTTCAGTTCCTCCAGCTTGAGGTAGGCGTCGCGCGCGATCTCCAGGTTGCTCTTGACGTAGCCGAGCGGGGTGTTGATCTCGTGCGCCACCCCCGCCACCATCTGGCCCAGCGACGCCATTTTTTCCGACTGCACCAGCTGGGCCTGCGAGGCCTTGAGCTTTTCATAGGCCTGCGCCAGCGAGCGGTTCTGCGTGAGCAGCCTGTTCTCGAGGGCGCGGATCAGGTCGATCACCGAGCCCACGCCGTGATAGCCGCCCTCGCCGGTGACGATGAAGTCTTCGGTGATGGGGAAGCTGATGTTGCGCGTGATGTACTGGCTCGCCTCTTCCACGGGCTGGTCGAGCGAGACGATCAGCGGCGCGGTGTTCATGATTTCAGCTATGGGCTTGCCGCCGTAGAGCTCGCGTCCGAAGCGCGACATGAAAATCTGCTGCACCTGGTTGCGGCTGACGCTGCCAACGGGGTGGCCGTCGCTGACGACGGGCAGGGACAGCAGCCGGTCATAGCTCCGGTCGAGGAAGATGTCGCCCACATCGGCTATCTTGAAGTGCGGGTTCAGGGGTTCGACGGTGACGCACAGTTCGGAAATGCTTTTCATCAGGAGTGGGGCGCATCGGTTTTTGCTTCATCATAGGGCGCTAATATTTCAGCAAAATGAAGCCGCGCGGCTGGACTGTTGGACAGGGTCGCCTAATATGGGGTGTGTCCTGGACCGCAGTTTGGGGCTGCGGGTTTTGCGAAACGGGCCAATAACAATATCCACAAGACATGTCATTTTCGATCAAGGGATATTTGACGCAGGCAGCACACCGGACGACCGTGGCTTTCCGCGTCGTGTTCGCCGGCGGCGACGGCTACGAGGTCGGCCGCGGCGCGCCCGGGTTCACCCTCGTTTTCCGCAACAAGCACGCCGAGCGGCGCGTGCTGCTGTTCGGCCACGTCGGCCTGCTGGAATCCTATTTCTGCGGCGACCTCGATATCGAGGGCAGCCTGCAGCTGGCCTTCCGCGCCGGCATGGACATGGGCCTGGACTGCCCGCCCGCGGGCCTCCTGCGGCTGCACAATGCCTGGCACGAGCTGCGCTTCGGCAACGCCAGCATCGCGCAGGCCAAGGCCAACGCGCGCTTCCACTACGGCCTGGGCGCGGACTTCTACCGGCTGTGGCTGGACCGGCCTTCCATGATGTACACCTGCGGCTACTGGAAGGAAGGCACGCAGTCGGTGGAGGAGGCGCAGCAAAACAAGATGGACCACGTGGCGAGAAAGATACGCCTGTCGCCGGGCGAGCGCTTCGTCGACATCGGCTGCGGCTTCGGCGGCTTCATGTTCCACGCGCTGGAGCATTTCGGCGCGATCGGCACCGGCATCAACACCACCACCGAGCAGGTCGAGTGGCTCGGACAGGAGATCGAACGGCGCGGCCTGTCCGACAAGTTGGGCGTGGTCGAGGCCGACTTCCGCGAGATTCCCGGCCAGTACGACAAGGTGGTGTCGATCGGCGTGCTCGAGCATGCCGGGCGCGATCAATTGTTCGACGTGGTGCGCGCGCATGCCGATGCCTTGAAGCCCGGCGGTCTGGGCATGCTGCACTTCATCGGCCACCTCGGCGTGATGGACACCGAGTTCTACATCCGCAAGCACATTTTCCCGGGCGGCTGGATTCCCAGCCTGGCGCAGACCGTCGAGGCCTTGGAGGCCTGCGGGCTGGAGGTGGTCGACATCGAGAACCTGCGCCGCCATTACGCGCCGACCCTGGACGCGTGGGCGACGCGTTTCGACGAAAACTGGGAAAGCATCCACGCGCTGGACCCGAAAAAATTCGACGAATATTTCCGCCGCAAGTGGCGCACCTATCTGTGGTCCTGCGCCGAAATGTTCCGCTCGCCTTACAGCAAGACGCATTTGTTCCAGATCGTGTTCAGCAAGGGCAACGTCAGCCAGGACAGCTATCCCATGAGCCGGGAGTTTCTTTATTCATGATGGGAAAACCAGCCACAGAGGACACAGAGACCGCAAAGGGGAAACTTCTTGTCCGCGAAGGACGCGAAGGAACGCGAAATAAAGGCATTGGGGTTTTCTTCGTGCTCCTTCGCGCCCTTCGCGGATATAAAGATTTTCTGTGCCCCGTGGCTTGGGGGGGATTTAGGAATTCATGAATCACG
>JAKACL010000188.1 GCA_021821425.1 Pseudomonadota bacterium | reverse complement strand
CGCGAACATTGCCCTAGTCGATGAGGAAGTCGAGGTCGAGGAGGCCTGGTTCCAGACGCTCGGCCTCGGCAACGGTTTCACCCTCAAGGGCGGCCGTTTTCTGTCGGCCCTCGGCTACCAGAACGAACAGCATCCGCATGCCTGGGATTTCGCCGATAACAACCTGGTTTACAAGGCACTGTTCGGCGAAGGCTACGGGCAGGATGGATTGCAGCTGAAATGGGTGGCGCCGACCGACCTGTTCATTGAACCTTTTGTCGAAATCGGCCGCGGGGCGAATTTCCCCGGCACCGACCGCAACCAGAACGGCGCCGGCGCGGTGGCGGCCGGCGTGCATGTGGGCGGCGATGTCGGCGTGTCCAACAGCTGGCGCGCCGGCGTTTCCTATCTGACCGCCAAAGCCCGTGACCGGGAATTCGAAGGACACGACAACGCCGATGTCGAAGTGCTGGGTGCCTTCTCGGGCAAATCGAAAACCTGGCTCGCGGACATGGTGTGGAAATGGGCGCCGGACGGCAATGCCAACGAGCGCAATCTGAAACTCGCCGCCGAGTATTTTTGGCGCAAGGAGTCGGGCATGCTCGAGTGCGACGATGCCGATGCGCTTGACCCGAGCGCCTGCGCCGGCGGCTTGAGCGGCGCTTACCGCTCGAGCCAGTCGGGCCTGTATGCGCAGGCGGTATACCAGTTCATGCCGCAATGGCGCCTGGGCTATCGCTACGACAAGCTGTGGCGTGGGGATGTCGACTTCGACGGCGCGGACATCGGCGGTCTGGTCGCTTCGCTGGCGGACTACGATCCTGCCCGGCATAGCCTGATGCTGGACTGGAGCCCCTCCGAGTTTTCGCGCCTGCGCTTGCAATACAGCAAGGACAGGAGCATGGAGGGCCAGGACGAGAACCAGTGGCTGGTCCAGTACATCCATAGCCTCGGCGCCCATGGCGCACACAAATTTTAAGGAAGCGCCATGAACAGCCTGAAATTTTCCTTCGTTGCGCTGGCGTTGCTGGCAGCCGGAACGGCAAATGCCGCGCTCAATGTGTTTGCCTGCGAACCGGAATGGGGTGCGCTGGCCAGGGAGCTGGGCGGCGATGACGTCAAGGTTTACAGCGCGACCACCGCGCTGCAGGATCCGCACCGCATCGAGGCAAGGCCTTCGCTGATCGCAAAAATGCGCCAGGCGGATCTCGTCGTGTGCACGGGCGCGGAACTCGAAGCCGGCTGGCTGCCGGTGCTGTTGTCCGAGTCCGGAAACGGCAAGGTCCGTCCAGGGCAGCCCGGTTATTTCGAAGCCGCGCGCCAGGTCGACCTGCTGGAAAAGCCGGCGCGCGTCGATCGCAGCGAGGGCGATGTGCATGCCGCAGGCAACCCGCACATCCAGACCGATCCGCGCAACATTGCCCGTGTGGCCAGTGAGCTTGCCAAAACCCTGGCACAACTGGATGCCGCCAACGCGGGCGAATACCGGCAACGCGAGCAGGCTTTCCAAGCCAGTTGGAGCCAGGCCATGCGCAACTGGGAAGCCAAAGCGGCGCCGTTGAAAGGCGTGCCGATCGTGGTCCAGCACAATGCCTTCCCCTACCTGGAAAACTGGCTGGGCCTGAAGCGGGTGGCGGTGCTGGAGCCCAAGCCCGGCGTGGCGCCGTCGGTAGCCTACCTGTCCTCGGTGCTGGAAGGCCTCAGGGCCAGGCCGGCAAGAATGGTGCTGCGGGCCGCCTATCAGTCGGAACGGCCGAGCGAATGGCTGTCGCAGCGGGCGGGGATCGCAGCGGCGGTCGTGCCGTTTACCGTAGGGGGCAGCGCCGGTTCGGACGATCTTTACGGACTGTTCGACGACACCATCAAGCGCCTGCTGGAGGCCATGAAATGAATCTGCAACTGGCGGACATCAGCCTGATCGGACCGGCATTCGTCGCCGGCTTGCTGATCCTGGCGACGCATGTGCCCCTGGGCCGCATGGTGCTGGCGCGCGGCATCGTCTTTCTCGATCTGGCCGTGGCCCAGATGGCTGCCCTCGGGGTCATCGCCGCGCATTTTGCCGGGTTCGAGTCGGGCTGGGCGGTGCAGGTATTTGCCGTGTCGACGGCTGTCGCAGGCGCCGTCGTGCTGCGGCTGGCGGAACAGCGCTGGCCCGAGACGCAGGAGGCGTTGATCGGCTCGGTCTTCGTGGTGGCCGCAAGTCTGGGGATTTTGCTGCTGGCGCACGACCCGCATGGCGGCGAGGCGCTGCATGATTTGCTGGCCGGCCAGATATTGTGGGTCGGCAGCGAGCAGCTGGAAGTTGCAGCCATAGCGACTGCCGTCCTGGCCGCGCTGCTGTCGACGCCTTATGGGCGCAGCAGCACGGGGTTTTATCTCCTGTTCGCCTGTGCGGTGACCTTGTCGGTTCAACTCGCGGGCGTGTACCTGGTTTTTGCCAGCCTGATCGTGCCGGCGCTGGCTGTGCGGCGCCTCTCGGGCTGGTTTGCGCTCGCCGCCGGATGGGGGGTCGGGATGCTTGGTTATGGGGCAGGTCTGTTGTCGTCCGCGCTGTTCGACCTGCCGTCCGGAGCGATCGTGGTTTGCGCGCTGGCGCTGGCCGCAATATTGTTTGTCGCCGTGTTTTTGCCTTCGTCGAGGCCGGGGAAGGAACGCTTGGGGCTAAAATGATTCCAATAGCGAGCTAGTTCAATGGAAAAGCCATGCCCCGTCTGACTCTTTTGTTTCCAATGCTGTGCGGACTGATCATGTCCGGCTGTGCCCAACATCAGGTTGTCGCGACGCCGGAGAAGGTCGAGACCGCGCCTGTCGCCGACAGCCAGGCCAGGCCGGCTGACACGGCTGCGGAAGCCAGGCTTCCCGAAATCCCGCTCACCGACGACCTGCTGTTCCAGTTCCTGGTTTCCGAAATTGCCGGCCAGCGCGGCATGCTGAACCTGGCCAAGGAAGGCTATCTGGATCTTGCGCGCAAGACGCGCGACCCGCGCGTGGTCAGGCGGGCGGCTGAAATTGCGCTCTATAGCCGCGATCAGGAAGCTGCGCTGGAGCTTTCCCGGCTTTGGATCGATGTCGATCCGGATTCCGACCGTGCCCTGCAAACCCTGGTCGTGATGCTGATTACGCAAGGCCGGGTCGAAGAAGCGACTCCCTACCTGGAAAAAATGCTCAATGGCGAGGACCTGGATACGGGGTTCATGCAACTGCCTGCGCTGTTCGCCAAGACCCGCGACACGGCTGCGGTATACAGGGTGGTGAAAGGGCTTGCGCAAAAATACCCGCAACTGGCCGAGGCGCGATTCGCCCTGGCCCATGCTGCGCTGCAGGCCGGCTTCACGGACGAGGCGATGAATGCGCTCAAGCAGGCGGATCGCTTGAAGCCGGGCTGGGAACCGGCTGCCTTGTTGCGCGCACAGCTGATCGCAAAATCCTCGCGTGCCGAAGCGCTGGAGTTCTTGCGGGGTTTTATCGCCAAGCATCCGGACGCCCAGGATGTGCGCCTTGCCTATGCCCGCATGCTGGTGGCGGGCAATCAGTTCGACGAGGCGCACAAGCAATTCGTTCAACTGGCGACCGAGTTGCCGAACAGCTCGGAGATCGCCATGGCCGCAGGCCTGCTGGCCCTGCAGATGGGGAAGCTGGAGGATGCGGAAACCTATTTGAGCCGGACGCTGGAACTGGGCCAGGAAGACGGTGGTGTAGTGCGCTATTACCTGGGCCAGGTTGCCGAAGAGCGCAAGGATTTCGAGTTGGCCGCAAGTCGTTACATGGCGATTACCGGCGGCGAATATCTGGTGGGTTCGCGCACCCGGTTGGCGTCGATGTATGCGCGCCAGGGCAGGCTCGAGGAAGCGCGCGCCGTGCTCAAGGCGATCGAGCCGGCCAACGACGTGCAGCAGGTCCAGCTCATCCAGGCAGAGGCCGACCTACTGCGCGAGGCGAGGGACCATGCGGCAGTCTTCGCGCTGCTGGATGAGGCGGTAAAGGCTCGGCCCGAGCATGTCGACCTGCTCTACGACCGTGCCATGGCGGCAGAGAAACTGGACAAGCTCGACGTGCTGGAGGAAGACTTGCGCAAGGTCATCAAGCTCAAGCCCGATTACGCCCATGCCTATAACGCGCTGGGCTATACCCTGATCGAGAAAACCGATCGCCTGGCCGAGGCAAGCGAGTTGCTCGACGAGGCGATCGCGCTGGCGCCCGAGGATCCTTTCATCCTGGACAGCATGGGCTGGCTGCATTATCGCAAGGGCAATCTCGGCAAGGCGCGCGAGTTTCTCGAGCGCGCCTGGCGCTTGCGCCAGGATCCGGAAATTGCCGCCCATCTCGGCGAGGTGATGTGGATGGATGGCAGCCGCGACGAGGCGTCGCGCCTGTGGCGCAGCTCGCTGCAAAGCCATCCAAAGAACGAAGTGCTGATCGAAATACTGAAGAAGTTCAAGCAGTAGAAGACCATGTGGCTTGATGGTGCGTTCCTGGTCCCGGAAGACGCCGAGGCGGCGGTCGCGTCGGCTCGGCTTCAGCGCACCCGGCGCAATGCGTTTGCCGATGTCGAGTTCGCGCTTTCCTGGCGTTCCGCGGAGGCGGCGCATACCGACGTGTATGCCGCGTTCAATCTCAATTTGTGGCGCGACTGGATGCCGCCCGAAGTCGAAACGCTATTGCTCGACAAGCCCCTGGGGTGCGCAGGCAGCCAGCGCCTGGCGCCGGGCGTGCTGGTGCCGGAGGGCGGGGCGAATAATGTGCTGGATATCCCGTCTTCACGCTTCAACAAGCATCACCGCAAGCAGTTTCTGGTCGAGCCTCGCGCCGGGCGCTTCTACCCGAAAGGCTATATCGCAGGAGTGCGCGACATCTACAGCGAGGATTTCACGCCGTTTCGCGTGGGTGCGGTCGACGGCGAGACCTTGACGGTCGACCTGGGGCATCCGCTGGCAGGCAACGAGGTGGCGCTGACGGCGAACATACTCGACATCCGTGAGGCGACGAGCGAACGCGGCGGCCGCGCCCAGGATGTCCAGCAACTGATAGCCGGCAACGGCCCCGGCATGCAGGCGCGCTGGCGCAGCCGGGCCACGGACTTTTTCGCGGACGATGCCTTTGCGCGCGGCGACGCCGAAGACGACAGCATTTTCTATGCGCGGCCCAGGTTCGTCGATCACCTCGACAGCACGGCGCTAAAGCAGGTCAGGCGCCATTACGCGCGGCTGATACCCAAGGGCGCACGCGTGCTGGACCTCATGTCGTCCATGAATTCGCATCTCGACGCCGGCCTCGAATTGTCCTCGGTTGCCGGCCTGGGCATGAACGCCGACGAACTTGCCGCAAACGAGCGCCTGACCGAACGCCTCGTGCACGACCTCAACCGGCATCCTGTACTGCGCTATCCCGATGCCGGTTTCGATGCGGTGATCTGCACCGTCTCCGTCGAATACCTGGTGCGCCCGTTCGAGGTTTTCCGCGAAGTGGCGCGCGTGCTCAAGCCGGGCGGCAAGTTCGTCGTCACGTTCTCGAACCGCTGGTTCCCACCCAAGGCGATCGGCGTCTGGGCGGATCTACACCCCTTCGAGCGCATGGGGCTGGTGCTGGAATATTTCCTGAAAGATGGCCTGTTCGCGAACCTGAACACGTTTTCCCTGACCGGGCTGCCGCGGCCGCAGGACGACAAATATGCCAGCCAGATGCAGTGGTCCGACCCGGTTTATTCGGTATGGGGCGAGGTGAGGTGAAAGGCTTTTCTTGGTTGCTGCGACTGTTTGGACTGGCTTTGCTGGCCTTGCACGGCTGCGCGAGCGTGCCGCCGCCAGTCGCACCGGCAACCGTGATTTCGCAGGCGTTTACGCTGCAAGGCAGGGTGTCGGTGCGCTATGGCGAGGAGTCCATGTCCGGGCAATTGAACTGGCGGGCGGATGTGGCGGGCGATGAGGTCCTGCTGTCT
>JAKACL010000187.1 GCA_021821425.1 Pseudomonadota bacterium | reverse complement strand
ATGTAGTTGGGATCGCTCCACTTCTTGCCGATGCCGTTGTCGTACTGGCCGAGCATGCGGTCCTCGATCGAGTCGAAGTCGGTGTTGACGTAGGACTTGGCGGAGATCACCTTGGCCACTTCCGAGCGGTTCTTCATGTCGTCGATGTATTTCGAGGCGTCGAGAATCGCCGCCACCATCGCACGCGCAGTGTTGGGATACTTCGCAACGAAATCCGCGGTGGTGCCGAGCACCTTCTCCGGGTGGTCCTTCCAGATATCCTGCGTAGTCACCGCAGTGAAGCCGATGTTGTCTTTGATCGCGCGTGCGCCCCAGGGCTCGCCGACACAGAAACCGTCCATGTTATCGACGCGCATGTTTGCGACCATCTGCGGCGGCGGCACGGTAATGACCTTGGCCTGGGTGAATGGGTTGACGCCATAGGCGGCCAGCCAGTAATACAGCCACATCGCGTGGGTGCCGGTGGGAAAGGTCTGGGCGAAGGTGTATTCCTTGGGTTCGGCCGCGATCAGTTTCGCCAGCGAGGCGCCGTCGGTCACACCCTTCCCCTTGAGTTGGTTCGACAGCGTGATCGCCTGGCCGTTGTGGTTGATCGACGCCAGCACCGCCATGTCCTTCTTCGGTCCGCCGATGCCGAGTTGCACGCCATATATCAGGCCATACAGCACGTGCGCGGCGTCGAGCTCGCCGTTGACCAGCTTGTCGCGGACTGCCGCCCACGAGGCCTCCTTGGAAGGCGTGATCTTCAGGCCATACTTTTTGTCGAATCCTTTGACCGAGGCCATCACCACCGAGGCGCAGTCGGTCAGCGGGATGAAGCCAATGCTCAAGTCGGGCTTCTCCGGCGCGTCCGAGCCGGCGGCCCAGGCGCCGCTGCGGACGCCAGGCGGCACCAGCGCCATCAGGGCGGCGGCGACGGAAACGCCGGTGGTTTTTTTCATGAAGTCGCGCTTGCTCGGGTCCTGCACGAGGGATGTGTCCTGGGTGTCACTCACGGTGGTTCTCCAAATAAAAAAGGCGTCGCCTCGGGGGCGGACGCCTTTGTCCAGTTGCGAAAGGGTGTTCGGTCACGCTTGAAGAAAGTCACATCATTGCGACTGTTCAGTGGCTGTGAAGCAACCGTTGTGCCAGCTCTGAAAGAGCCTTGTATTGCAAGGGGTTTGGGGAAACCCGTCGTGGGCGACCTGCAATCGGGCAGGATGTCGTGCCCTGGGGCGGTGCGGGTTTCGGCGCGTGCGCACCAATCAGGACACGGATGCTTCAGGTGGTTTTCTGCAGGATCTGGCGCGCGATATCCGCGAGCTTCAGTCCGCGGTCCATCGCCGCGCGTCGCATCTCGCGATACACCTCGGGTTCGGACGCGCCGGTCTGCTTGATCAACTGCGCCTTGGCCTGGTCGATCAGTTTGCGCTCGGAGAGTTCGAGGCGGGTCTGCTCGAGCTGGTCGTGCAGTGCCTGGAAGGCCTCGAAGCGCGACACCGCGACGTCGAGGATGGGGCGAATGCGTGCCGGGTCGAGTCCGTCCACCACGTAGGAGGTCACGCCCGCCTGCGTCGCCGCGCGGATCGCTTCGGCGCTGCCGTCGCCGGTGAACATCACGATCGGACGCGGACAATCCTGGTTCGCCACGCAGATGTGCTCCAGCGTGTCGCGATCGGGCGAGTCCTGCGCAATGATCACCACGTCCGGCCGCAAGGTCTGGATCTGCGCGTCCAGGCTGCGCGCCGAATTGAGCGTGGCCGCGACCACGCAGCCCGCCGCTTCCAGCGCGGGCACCAGCATTGCCAGCCGTTCGGGCTGATTTTCAACAATCAATACGCGCATCGGTTTATCAGGTTTAACCCGACCTCAAAAAAATGCGGCCTCCGGAGAGGCCGCCAAGTCGGAGGAGACTGCCTGAGCAACCTGACCTTGCGGTTTGGATACTCATTTAGGATATAGCAGGGGGCGTGCCAGCTTCGGGAATGGTTAATTATCAAATGCTTATGTGTTTTTAAAATGTACAGAATGCAGATGGGGGTGTCCTGTTGTGGTGCATTCCGCAGGGAACGGGCTCAAAACGGGGCATTCGCGGGAGCGCGATGCAGTCGCGTTCCTTTCCATTCAAAACTTTCTTTTGGGTTGATGGGTCAACCCGAATCCTTGAAAGAGACAAATGGAGACGTTATGAAGACGTTTATTCAGACAATGATGATGGCGCTAATCGGATTGATCGGAATCGCGGGCGCTGCGTATGCCACGGACATGCTGAATGTGTATGGCCCGGGGGGGCCCGCTCCAGCCATGAAGGAGGCCGCCAGCGCGTTCGAGAAAAAAACCGGAATCAAGGTCATGGTTACCGCAGGCCCTACGCCGGAATGGATCGAAAAGGCCAAGTCGGATGCGGATGTGATCTACGGCGGATCGGAACACATGACGACCGATTTCGTCGCTGCGATGGAGGGGCGCATTCACGAAGCCGAGGTCTTGCCGCTGTATCTTCGGCCTTACGCGATTCTTGTGCGTCCGGGAAATCCCAAGAAAATATCGGGCGTTAAAGATATTCTCCGACCCGGCGTCAGGGTTCTTGTCGTCAATGGCGCGGGCCAGACGGGCGTGTGGGAAGACATGGCGGGTCGAAAAGGCAATATCGAGACGGTCAGAAGTTTGCGCAAGAACATTGTGGCCTATGCAAAGAACAGCGCAGAGGCTCGCCAGAAGTGGATCGACGAGGCCGGGATAGACGCGTGGCTCATCTGGAACATATGGCAGGTGGCCAACCCCGATCTGGCGGAGGTGGTCAAAATCGAGCGCGACTATGCCATTTATCGAGACACCAATGTCGTTCTCACGACGCAGGGGAAAACCAAGCCCGCCGCCCAACAATTCGTGGACTTTCTGGCTTCCCCCGAGGGGGCCCGCATTTTCCGGAAATGGGGCTGGATGGCCTGAGCTTGTCGGCGAGCGAGAAGGCACGGATCGTCTGGTCAGGAACGTGGGCAGCGCATATCCGGCGTCAGCTTCATCCACCGAATCAGCCAGGCCTTCGCCCGCTCGCGCGCATGCCGCGCGGCGATCTTTTCTTCCGGCCACTGATCGGGGCGAAAGTCGAAGGCGCGTCGCGCGATCGGGTAGACCTGGTACTCCGCCGGCACGCCGCGCTCCAGCAGGGCGTAGAACGCCCGTCCGCCGTTGGTGCGGCGCAGTTCGTAGTCCTGCTCGCCGATCAGGAACAGGATGGGGGTGGTGATCCGGGCGATTTCGGGTGCGACGCTGAACAACTGCTCGGGCTCGGGCGCGTTGGGGTTCTGCATGTGGCCGTAGTAGCTGACGATGGCGGCGAGGTCGCCGCCGCGCTTGTCGGCGAGCCGGATCGCGTAATACGGTCCACGCGACAGGCCGACGATGCCGACCTTGCCCTTGCACACGTTGGGCAGCGATTTCAAATAATCCAGCCCGGCTTCCACATCGAGCTCGGTGTCGGGATTGTGTGCCGAAGGCCAGCGTTCGATGAAGCGGCCGCTCTGCCAGTCGGGCGCGACGACGAGAAAACCCTGCTCGGCGAGTTCGCGCACGTGGGCCTGTTCGTCGCCCGCATAGCCGCGCTTGGCGTGGATGAACAGCACAGGCGGGAAGGGGCCCTTGCCTGCCGGGGTGGCGATTTCGACCGGGACCGGGGAGCCGTCGGCGGCCTTGATCTCGGTGCGGCGGAGTTCAACCGCCTGGGTTATGGTGGGCGCAAGCACCGCCGATGCTAAGATTGCGCCCGCAATGGCGAGTCGTTTCATGGTGCGTTTCCTGGAATTTGGGCGACCCCCATTTTAGGCCCATGTGCCTGTTTTCCTGACGGCCATAAAATACCCATCCGCTGTGCAAGGCGGACGGCTTGCAAGCTTGAGGGACCCCCGACGCGTGAACGCGCCCTTCGACGAACCGACGATTCCCCCTGGACTCAGGCGTCCGCTGGCGGCCATCTGGATTTCGTTCGGCCTGCATGCCGCGTTGATTGCCCTGGTGCAGGTGGCGTCGCCGGGAACACCGGAGGGCGGGGGAACGGTCATCGAGGCGCGGCTGGAACAGGTGGAGGCCGCCCCGCCCGCGCAGGCTGTTGCGGCCGCACCGACGCTGGCGCCCGCCGAAACCGAGACGGCGCTGCCGGCCATCGAGGCCGCGCCACCCGCCGTGCCGCCTGCCGTCACGCAAGCGGAAGTTCCCGCGCCGGCCGGGACGCCCACGGCATCGCCCGCTGCGATCAGCAGCCCGGTCGACCTCACCTACTACAGCACCCGCGAAGTCGATGTCCCGCCGCGCGCCCTGCATGACATCGTGCCGGGCTATCCGGAAGCGGCCGAGCGCGAGGCACGGACGGGCACGGTGCGCCTGCGCCTGAAGCTGGAAGCGGATGGTCGCGTCAGCGACGTCGAGGTGATCGGCGCCGATCCGCCCGGCCTGTTCGAGGAATCGGCGCGCGCGGCGTTTGCCGCGGCGCGTTTTTCGCCGGCCTACCGGGGGGGCAAGCCGGTGCGCGTGGAGATGATGATCGAGGTGGCGTATGACCTGGAAAACCGTCCCGAGTAGCGCGGCTTCAGCGCGCTGACAGCGGCGCGGCCAGCCCCTGCAGAATCGGGCAGTCCGGACGATGGTCGCCATGGCAGGCCTGTACCAGCGTCACCAGTGTGGCGCGCATCTCCGTCAGCGCGGCAATGCGCGCGTCGAGGTCGGCGATGTGCGCGGCGGCCAGACGCTTGACGTCGGCGCTGGCGCGCGCGGGATCGTCCCACAGCGACAGCAGCTGCCGGATCTGCTCCAGCGAAAAGCCCAGATCGCGCGCGCGGCGGATGAAGCGCAGCAGATGCGCGTCGCGCGCCTGGTACTGCCGGTAGCCCGCCTGCGTGCGGCTGCTTGCGCGAATCAGGCCGATGCTTTCGTAATGCCTGATCATCTTGGCCGACACCCCGCTGACTTGCGCCACCTGGCCGATGTTCATTGCCGGTCTCCCGTCGGTCGCCAGCGCTTCAGCAGCAGCGCGTTGCTCACCACGCTGACGCTGGAGAAGGCCATCGCCGCGCCGGCGATCACCGGGTTGAGGAATCCCAGTGCCGCGAGCGGTATCCCCACCACGTTGTAGATGAAGGCCCAGAACAGGTTCTGCCGGATCTTGGCGTAGGTGCGCTTGGAAATGTCGATGGCGTCGGCGACCAGCGCCGGATCGCCGCGCATCAGCGTGATGCCGGCGGTGTGCATCGCGACGTCGCTGCCGCTGCTCATCGCGATACCGACGTCGGCGGCGGCCAGCGCCGGCGCATCGTTGATGCCGTCGCCGACCATCGCCACCGTGCGGCCCTCGGCCCTGAGCGCGCCGACGTGCGTGGCCTTGTCGGCCGGCAGCACTTCGGCGAGCACCTGGTCGATACCGAGCGTGGCGGCCGCTGCACCGGCCGCGCCGCGGTTGTCGCCCGACAGCATCACGGTGGTGATACCGAGCGCTTTCAGCCCGGCCACCGCGCGCGCCGCGCTCGGCTTGATCGCATCGCCAAAGGCCAGCAGGCCGAGCACGTGGCGATCCGCTGCGCGCGCCAGCCAGGACACGCTGCGGCCGGCGGCTTCCTGTTCATTCGCTGCGGCGTCGAGCGCGGCGGTGTCGACGCCGTTCTCCTGCATCAGGCGGCGGTTGCCGAGCCACCAGGTTTCACCGCCGGCCTCGCCGGAAATCCCGCGTCCCGGCAGCGCCTGCTGCGCGTGCGCCTCCCGCGGCGCGATCCCGTCCGCGGCCGTTTCGGCGAGCACGGCGCGCGCCAGCGGGTGCGCGCTGCCGGCCTGCAGGCCGGCAGCGAGCGCCAGCACTTCATTGCGGTCGTGGCCGTTTGCGGCCACGCAGGCGGCGACGTGCGGCGTGCCGTCGGTGAGGGTGCCGGTCTTGTCGAACACCACGGTCTGGATGCGGTGCGCCAGTTCCAGCGCTTCGGCGTCCTTGATCAAAATGCCGTG